>NZ_JBVIMH010000002.1:392130-451098 GCF_055579945.1 Kitasatospora sp. NPDC032150
AAAAAAGGGGGGAGCAGCCACCTCCCGGGAGGGTGCGGAGGCCCGGGGAACGGACTGTTTTGTTCTCTTTCCCTTTGGGACCCCAGTGCGGACCCCCCCCCCCGGGCCCCCTCGTGGTGTCGTCCATCGACCAGGAAGCCGCCATGACCGACCCGTACACCACCCCCGGTCTGACCCCCGGACACCTCGGCGCCCCCGTGACCGAGCCGGAGGGCCTGCCACCGGGCGAGTCGTACGGGTACCGGCCGCGCGACCCCCGGCGGCCGCGCACCGCCGCGGCCTGCTGCCTGAGCATCCTGGCGCTGCTAGCGGTGGCGGGCGTGGTGGTGGTCGCCGGGCTGCTGCTCTGGCCGAAGGGGCAGCCCAAGGCGGCCGACTACGTGGGGAACGGCACGGGGACGGTGTCGGTGTCGGTGCCCAAGGGCGCCAGTCTCACCCAGATCGGTGAGAGTCTTGTGAAAGCCGATGTGGTGGCCAGTGTCGAAGCCTTCACGGATGTGGTGGCCAACAGCCCGGCCGAGACCCGGATCCAGCCCGGCACGTACGCGCTGAAACGGAAGATGTCCGCGGCCGCCGCGCTGGGTGTGCTGCTCGACCCGGCCAACGCCAACGCGCTCACCATCCCCGAGGGCTGGCGGGCCACCCAGGTCTACGCCGCGATCGACCAGAGGCTGAAGCTGGTGCCCGGCACCACCCAGAAGACCGCCCAGCAGCAGCTCGGGAACCTGGAACTGCCGCAGTTCACCGACGGGAGGATCGAGGGCTTCCTGTTCCCCGCCACCTACCCCGTCACCGACGGCACCACCGCGACCGACCTGCTCAAGCAGATGGTGGAGCGGAGCCTGCGGGTGTACCAGGAGGAGAACGTAGAGGCGGCGGCGACGGTCAACCACCAGTCCCCGTACCAGCTGGTGACCGTCGCCAGTCTGCTGGAGGGCGAGGCGGACAACCCCGTGGACATGGCGAAGGTCGCCAGGGTCATCCACAACCGCCTGGCGAAGAACATGCCGCTGCAGCTCGACTCGACCATCAACTACGCGCTGGGCCGCTCCACGATCACCACGACCGGTGCCGACACCAGGCTGGAATCCCCGTTCAACACCTATCTGCACGCCGGTCTGCCGCCCACCCCGATCGCCAACCCCGGGCAGGACGCACTGCGTGCGGCCGCCCACCCGGCGGACGGCGACTGGCTCTACTTCGTGACCGTGAGACCCGGTGACACCCGCTTCACCGACAGCCTTGACCAGCAGCAGAAGAACGTCGCCGACTTCAACGCCTACCAGGCCGGGAGAAGTTCCTCGCCGAGCGCCGCCGGTCACTGACCCCGCCTCGCCCTGGATGGACGGTTTGCTGCGGTACGGTAACGTCTTCCCCCGGGCGTTGCGCTAGCACGCCGGTTCGAGGAGTCACCGGGACCAACTCCCGGGCGACCGGCCAGTGGGCGCGGTCGGCTCTGTCCTGTCGGTTGGCATAAGGGGTTCGATGACTGATCTGGGCGGGGGCTACCAGCCCCAGGGCGCGCAGCCGTGGCACCCAGGCGACCCTGGATACGGCGGCCAGGAGCAGCAGCAGATGCCGCAGCAGCACCAGCAGACCGGGGCCTGGCAGCAGGTACCCCAGCAGCAGGGCCAGCAGTTCGACCAGGCCCAGTTCGTCCAGCAGGGCCAGCAGTTCGACCAGGCCCAGTTCGTCCAGCAGGGCTTCCCGCAGCAGCAGGGCTGGCAGCAGGACCAGTACGGGCAGCAGGTCCCGCAACCGCAGCAGCTCCAGCAGCAGCTCAACGGCCAGCAGCAGATGCCGCAACAGGCGCAGCAACAGGGCCAGTTCACGCAGGGCGGCGGGCAGTACGACCAGTTCGGCTATCCGCAGCAGCAGATGCCGCAGCAGATGGCCCAGCAGGTCCAGCAGCAGGCGGTGCCGCAGCAGTTCATGCCGCAGGGGCAGCCCGGGCAGTCGGGGCAGATGGGGCAGGCCGGGCAACTCGGGCAGCCGGGGCAGCAGTTCCCGCAGCAGCAGATGCCGCAGACGGGACTGCCCGTCCGCCAGCCGCAGCCGCGGGCTCCCCAGGCTCCGCGTGTACCGCAGCCCGCGGGCCCGGGGCCGGACGGTATCGACTGGGAGGCGGAGGCCGCCGCGCTCGAGGCCCCGGCGGCCGAGCCGGCCGTCGAGGAGTGGGCCGACGAGGAGCACCACGACGGGCACCCCGAGGACGCCGACCACTTGGTCGAGGAGGACCGTCCGTCCCTCTTCGGCGGTGACGAGGAGCCGGAGACCCGGGAGTCCGAGCGCAAGCGCAAGGAGAAGGGCAAGAAGGAGGGCCGCCGCAACCGCAGTGCCTGCCTGATCGTCGCGGTCTGCCTGCTCGGTGCCACCGCAGGTGCGGGCTGGTGGGGTTACGGCTTCTACCAGGCGCACTTCGGTCCGCCTCCGGACTACACCGGCGACGGCAGCGGCTCGGTGAACGTGGAGATCAAGACCGGCGACTCCGGCCAGGCGATGGGCCAGGCGCTCAAGGACGCCGACGTGGTCAAGAGCATCGGGGCGTTCGTCGACGCGGTCGGCAAGAACCCCAAGGGCTCCTCGATCCAGCCCGGCACCTACACCCTCGCCCACCAGATGTCGGCCGCGGCCGCGGTGGCCAAGATGGTCGATTCCAACGGCGGCAACGCGCTCACCATCCCCGAGGGCAAGAAGGCCGTCGACATCTACGCGAAGATCGACGCCAAGCTGAAGCTCCCCAACGGCACCACGGGGGGCGTCGCCAAGGACAAGGTCAACGAGCTCGGCCTGCCCGACTACGCCCACGGCAACATCGAGGGCTTCCTGTACCCGACCAAGTACTCGGTCACCGACGGCATGAAGCCCGAGGACCTGCTCAAGCAGATGGTCTCGACGGCCGTCGACCACTTCAAGCAGCTCAACCTGGACGCCGGAGCGCAGCAGGCCGGTGTGAAGGACGGCTACCAGGTGCTCATCGAGGCCAGCATCGTGCAGGCGGAGGGTAACAACTCGGCGGACTTCGGCAAGATGGCCCGGGTCGTCGCCAACCGTCTGAAGAGCAACACCTACCTGGGTATGGACACCACGCTCCAGTACCAGCTCGGCCGGACGGAGATGTCGGACAAGGAGATCAACAACAAGTCGCTGGCGTACAACACCTACGTCAACCACGGCCTGCCGCCAGGTCCGATCAGCAACCCGGGCGACGACGCCATCAAGGCGGCGCTCAACCCGACCCCGGGCGACTGGGCGTACTGGATCGCGATGTCGCCGACCGAGACCCGCTTCGCGAGCACCTTCGACGAGCACAAGAAGAACGTCCAGGAGTACTGCACGGCCCGTGGCAAGGGCTTCGACCCCGTGCGCGGCATGTGCAAGAGCTGACACCGACGGCTCCGAGGGCAAGGCCGGTACCCGCGGGGCGCTGACGCCGTACCCGCCGACCCGACATGACGGCCGGCGGTACGGCGACTCGCCGGTGGCCACGCGGCGTGGAGTCGGTCGTGTTCAAGAAGCCCGCGGCGGGGCTCGGCCGCGGGCCCTCGACAGCCGCTCCCCGGTTGCCGGTGGCGAGCCGACGGCCGAGGCTGCCGCCGTCGGCCGCCGGCGTGCGGATCAATGGGTCGTCGCGGCCGCGACGGCCGACCGGGCGAAGCGTGACATAGTTGCTCCCTGCGAGGTTGCCACTACGGGCGCGGCGGAAGTGCCGCCCGGAGCCTGGCATCCCTCTCCACCTGCTTTCTTTACGTAGACCTGGGGATTGTCCGGTTCTCCGTTCGGAGTTGGCCGGATCAGGCACGGAATGGGGAACCCACGTGACGACCTACCACCGGGCCGCCGTGCTCGGTTCGCCGATCGAGCATTCGCTGTCGCCGGTGCTGCACCGGGCGGGGTATGCGGCGCTGGGGCTGGAGGACTGGCGGTACGACCGGTTCGAGGTGGGTGAGGACGGGCTGGCTGCCTTCGTCGGGGAGCTGGGGCCGGAGTGGGCCGGGCTGTCGCTGACCATGCCGTTGAAGCGGGCGGTCATCCCGCTGCTGGACGAGGTGAGCGCGACGGCGCTGTCGGTGGACGCGGTGAACACCGTGGTGTTCCACCCGGACGGGCGGCGGAGCGGGGACAACACCGATGTGCCGGGCCTGGTGAACGCACTGCGCGAGCGCGGGATCGAGCGGGTGGAGAGCGCCGCCGTGCTCGGCGCGGGCGCCACCGCGTCCTCCGCGCTGGCGGCGCTCGCCCAGGTGTGCGACGGCGAGGTGACCGTCTACGTGCGCAGCGCGGAGCGGGCTGCGGAGATGCGCTCGCTCGGCGAGCGGCTCGGGCTGAGCGTCAAGGCCGCCGCGTGGGAGCACGGGGCGCAGGCGCTGGCGGCGCCGCTGACCGTCTCCACCACCCCGGCCGGGGCGAGTGACCTGTTCGCCGGGGCGATCCCCGAGCGGCCGGGTGCCCTGTTCGACGTGCTGTACCACCCCTGGCCGACCAGGCTGGTCGCGGCCTGCGCGGAGCGGGGGGCGACGGTGCTGGGCGGGCTGGACCTGCTGGTGCACCAGGCGGTGCTCCAGTTCGAGCGGTTCACCGGGGTCGCCGAGGGGCCGCTGGCCGCGATGCGCGCGGCGGGCGAGGCGGCACTGGCCGGGAGCTGAGCGGAGCAGCGGAGCGGCGGAGCAGCGGGTCCGCGGGCGGTCGGGGCACCTGACACCGGGGCCGGTGTGTCCAGGAATGAGTCCGCTTCGCGGACTGCTTCCCAGCGGGCGGTGCCGACGTGAAAGGATCAGTCTGTAGGGCGGGCCGGGTGCGGTCCGCCGGATGGAACGCCCGGCCGGGCCGTGGCCGCGAACTGCGGACCGGGCCGCTGACGAAGGAGGTCCGTTGGGTACGTTGCGCTGGCTGACGGCGGGGGAGTCGCACGGCCCCGCACTGGTCGCGACGCTGGAGGGCCTGCCGGCCGGTGTGCCGGTGACCACCGGGATGGTGGCCGACGCGTTGGCCCGTCGGCGGCTCGGCTATGGCCGGGGGGCCCGGATGAAGTTCGAGCAGGACGAGGTCACCTTCCTCGGCGGCGTCCGGCACGGGCTGACCATGGGCAGCCCGGTTGCGGTCATGGTGGGCAACACCGAGTGGCCCAAGTGGGAGCAGGTGATGTCGGCCGACCCGGTCGACCCCGAGGTGCTGGCGGGTCTGGCCCGCAACGAGGCGCTCACCCGTCCCCGTCCGGGCCACGCCGACCTGGCCGGGATGCAGAAGTACTCGATCGATGAGGCCCGCCCGATCCTGGAGCGCGCCTCCGCCCGGGAGACGGCCGCCCGGGTCGCGCTCGGCACCGTCGCCCGCTCCTACCTCAAGGAGACCTGCGGCATCGAGATCGTCTCGCACGTGGTCGAGCTGGCCTCGGCCAAGGCCCCGGCCGGGGTGCTGCCGAAGCCCTCCGACGAGGCGAGGCTGGACGCCGACCCGGTGCGCTGCCTGGACCCGGAGGCCTCCGCCGCGATGGTCGCCGAGATCGACCAGGCGCACAAGGACGGCGACACCCTGGGCGGTGTGGTCGAGGTGCTGGCGTACGGCGTGCCGGTGGGGCTCGGCTCGCACGTGCACTGGGACCGCCGGCTGGACGCCCGGCTGGCGGCCGCGCTGATGGGCATCCAGGCGATCAAGGGTGTCGAGGTCGGCGACGGTTTCGAGCTGGCCCGGATCCCCGGTTCCGAGGCGCACGACGAGATCGTCCCGACCCCCGAGGGCGTCCGGCGCACCTCCGGCCGCTCCGGTGGTACCGAGGGCGGTCTGTCCACCGGCGAGCTGCTGCGCGTGCGCGCCGCGATGAAGCCGATCGCCACCGTCCCCCGTGCGTTGCGGACCCTGGACGTCCGTACCGGCGAGCCGGCCAAGGCGCACCACCAGCGTTCGGACGTCTGCGCCGTCCCGGCCGCCGGGATCGTCGCGGAGGCGATGGTCGCGCTGGTGCTCGCCGACGCGGTGAACGAGAAGTTCGGCGGGGACAACGTCACCGAGACCCGCCGCAACGTGCAGAGCTACCTCGACCACCTGATCGTCCGATGACCGGTCCGGTAGTCGTGCTGGTCGGCCCGCCCGGGTCCGGCAAGAGCACGGTCGGCCGCCTGCTCGCCGAGCGGCTCGGTGTCGCCTTCCGCGACACCGACGCCGACATCGAGCAGCTGGCGGGCAAGCCGATCCCGGAGATCTTCGTCGACGAGGGCGAGCCGCACTTCCGCGAGCTGGAGGTGCGGGCCGTCCGCGCGGCGGCCGAGACCCACGACGGTGTGCTCGCCCTCGGTGGCGGCGCCGTCATGGCCGAGTCCACCCGTGAGCTGCTGGCGCCGCTGCCGGTGGTCCTCCTGGAGGTCGCCCTCGGTGACGCCGTGAAGCGGGTCGGCCTGGACGCGCCGCGCCCGCTGCTCGCCGTCAACCCGCGCGCCCGCTGGCGCGAGCTGATGGAGGCCCGCCGTCCGCTGTACCTGGAGGTGGCCACCGCCGTGGTGGACACCGAGGGGCGCACGCCGGAGCAGGTCGCCGACGCCGTACTCGAAGCACTGGAGCTGAAGAACCCATGACGGACACCGTCACCATCCACGTCGGTGGCAGCGCCGGCCACGACCCGTACGACGTGCTGATCGGCCGCCAACTGCTCGGCGAGCTCGGCGGGTTGATCGGCAGCAAGGCGAAGCGGGTGGCGGTCATCCACCCGGAGGCGCTGACCGCGACCGCCGACGTGATCCGCGAGGACCTGCTCGGCGAGGGCTACGAGGCGATCGTCCTCCAAGTGCCGAACGCCGAGGACGCCAAGAGCGCCGAGGTCGCCGCGTACTGCTGGTCGGTGCTCGGCCAGACCGGGTTCACCCGCAGCGACGTGATCGTCGGGCTGGGCGGCGGCGCCACCACCGACCTGGCGGGCTTCGTCGCGGCCACCTGGCTGCGCGGGGTGCGCTGGATCTCCATGCCCACCACGCTGCTCGGCATGGTGGACGCGGCGGTCGGCGGCAAGACCGGCATCAACATCGCCGAGGGCAAGAACATGGTCGGGGCCTTCCACCCGCCCATCGGTGTGCTGGCCGACCTGGCGACCCTGGAGACCGTCCCCAAGCACGACTACGTCTCCGGCCTGGCCGAGGTGATCAAGGCCGGCTTCATCGCGGACCCGGTCATCCTGGACCTGATCGAGGCCGACCCCGAGGGCGCCACCACCCCGACCGGGCCGCACACCCTGGAGCTGATCCGGCGGGCCATCCAGGTCAAGGCCGACGTCGTCTCCGGCGACCTCAAGGAGGCCGGCCGCAGGGAGATCCTCAACTACGGCCACACGCTGGGCCACGCCATCGAGCGCAATGAGCGCTACAAGTGGCGGCACGGTGCGGCGATCTCCATCGGCATGGTCTTCGCCGCCGAACTCGGCCGCCTGGCCGGGCGGTTGGACGACGCCACGGCCGACCGCCACCGCACGGTGCTGGCCTCCGTCGGGCTGCCGCTGACCTACCGCGCGGACGCCTGGCCGAAGCTGCTGGACGCCATGAGGATCGACAAGAAGTCGCGCGGTGACCTGCTGCGCTTCGTCGTCCTGGACGGCCTCGGCAAGACCTCCATCCTGGAGGGTCCTGACCCGTCCCTGCTGGTCGCCGCCTACACGGAGGTGTCGCGATGACCCGCGTCATCGTGCTCAACGGCCCCAACCTCGGCCGCCTCGGCAGCCGGGAGCCGGACGTGTACGGCGCGACCTCGTACTCCGGGCTGGTCGAGCGCTGCACGGCGCTCGGCAAGGAGTTCGGCTTCGAGGTCGAGGTGCGGGAGACCAACTCCGAGCAGGTGATGGTCGAATGGCTGCACCAGGCCGCGGACGAGGGCACGCCCGTGGTGATCAACCCCGGTGCGTTCACGCACTATTCGTACGCGATGCGCGACGCCGCCGCCCAGCGGACCGCACCGATGATCGAGGTGCACATCTCCAACCCGTACGCGCGCGAGGAGTTCCGGCACACCTCGGTGATCGCCGCGGTCGCCTCCGGCACCATCGCGGGCTTCGGCCTGGGCTCGTACGAGCTGGCGCTGCGCGCCATCGCCGAGCAGCTCACCACCCGCTGACACCTGGTCAACGGTGGCCCACCGGCCGCTGATCCGCGGCTGACCTGCGGTTGATCAGCAGCTCACCGGCCCGGCGGCGGACTGTGCCCGCCGCCGGGCCGACGTGTAGTGTCGCCGCTTGGGAGGTGTCAGTGACGCAGTACGCAGGGGGAGGACAGGTACCGCCGCGACCGGTGGCACCGCCGAGCGTCCGCCCGGAGGGGCCGACGGGCGGTCATCGGTCGTACCCGCAGGCCGGAGCTCCGCAGCAGCCTTCCGCGTACCCGCAGCCCTACCTGCCGCCGCACCCGCAGCCGCAGCCCGCGGCACAGCCGTACACCTCGCGGTCGACGGTGCCGCTGACCGTGGTGCCGCCGGGCGGGGCGACCGGGCACTTCACGCTGCCGCACGGCGCCCCCGTGCAGCTTCCCCCGCCACCGCCGCTGCACGCCGCCACCGGGCCGATCGCCGTGCTGCTGATCGGGCCCGCCGGTGCGGGCAAGACCACCGTGGCCCGGCAGTGGGCGGAGCGCCGGCCGACCCCGACCGCACACATCAGCCTGGACGACGTGCGGGAGTGGGTGCAGTCCGGCTTCGCCAACCCGCAGTCCGGCTGGAACAACGCCTCCGAGGCCCAGTACCGGCTGGCCCGCCGCACCTGCGGCTTCGCCTGCCGCAACTACCTGGCCAACGGCATCTCCTGCATCATCGACGACGCCGTCTTCCCGGACCGGCCGGCCATCGGCCTGGGCGGCTGGCGGCGGCACATCGGGCCGGGGATGATCCCGGTCGTACTGCTGCCCGGACTGGACTCGGTGCTGGCGCGCAACGCCCGGCGCAGCGGCAACCGGCGGCTGAGCGACGACGAGGTGGCCCGGATCCACGGTCGGATGGCCGGCTGGTACAACTCCGGCCTGCCGATCATCGACAACTCCCAGCTCGACGTCAGCGAGACGGCGGCCGCACTGGACCGGGTGATCGTCAACCACCTCAACCCGCGCTGACCGGCCGCTTCCGGGGCCGGCCGTTCCGTTGCCGGCGGGGCACTCCCGCTGTCGGTGGGGGCTGCGATGATTGGAAGGTCGTAACGGAGCTATCGGGGGAGCCGCGCCCGTGCCGGAAGGCCACATCATCCACCGCCTCGCCATCGAGAACACCAGGGTCTTCGGGCGGCGTCCGGCCCGGGTGTCCAGCCCGCAGGGCCGGTTCGCCGACGGTGCGAAGCTGATCGACGGGCAGGTCCTGACGGAGGCGGAGGCGCACGGGAAGCACCTGTTCCTCGGCTTCGAGGAGGGCGCCTGGCTACACATCCACCTCGGTCTGTACGGCGGTTTCAGCTTCGGCACCGGCCCGGCCCCCGACCCCGTCGGCCTGGTCAGGCTGCGGATGGAGAACGACGACGCGTACGCGGACCTGCGCGGCCCCAACACCTGCGAGCTGCGCACCCCTGCCGAGAAGGCGGCCGTCCACCGGCGGCTCGGCCCCGATCCGCTGCGCCCGGACGCCGATCCGGACGCCGCCTGGCGGCGGATCTCCGGCAGCGGTACGACGATAGCCGCGCTGCTGATGGACCAGAAGGTGCTGGCCGGGGTCGGCAACGTCTACCGCGCCGAGGTGCTGTTCCGGCTCGGGATCGCCCCGCACCGGCCCGGGCGCGAGCTGTCGCGCGCCGAGTGGGACGCGATCTGGGCGGATCTGGTCGCCCTGATGCGGGAGGGCGTCGGCGCGGGCCGGATCGACACCGTCCGGCCGGAGCACACGCCCGAGGCGATGGGGCGCCCGCCCCGGGTGGACGACCACGGCGGGGAGGTCTACGTCTACCGCCGGGCCGCGATGCCCTGCCTGGTCTGCGGCACCGAGGTGCGCACCGAGACGCACGTCGCGCGCAACCTCTTCTGGTGCCCCACCTGCCAGCAGCGCTAGCCCGGCAGGGGCCGGGCCTCCGGCGCGCGCTGGTCCCGCGTGCCCCCGAAGGCCCGCCCCGCAGGGCTTCTCAGCGGTCGCTGATGACGCGCCGGAGCAGGGCGCCCAGCTGCTCACGCTCGGCCGGGCCGAGCGGGGCGACGAGTTCGGCGTTGGCCTGCTCGCCGAAGGCCTCCGTGCGGCGCAGCAGTTCGCGTCCGGCGGTGGAGAGGGTGATCAGGTTCCGCCGGGCGTCCTTCGGGTCCCGGGTGCGGGTGACGAGTTCGCGGGCCTGCAGTTCGTTGAGGACGGTGACCACGTCCTTGGGGTCGATCTTCACCGTCCGCGCCAACTCGGCCTGGGCGACCGGCTCGTACTCGGCGACCGCACACAGCACGGCGTGGTGCGGCAGCCGCAGCTCGGCCTCGGCGAGGTGCTCGGCCACCAGGCGGTGACCGAGGGCGGCGGCGCGGCCGAGCAGCCAGCTCGGCAGGGTCTGCAGGCGGCTGAGTGCGGGGTCGTTCATGTCAGGAATCCTATCGCCAAAACGTTGGACATCCCCATGGATTTACCCCTATCGTTGGTCTCGCCAATGAAGCGTTGGTGTCCCCAATGAAAGGTGTGTCCATGCGCAAGGTCAACATGCACGGTTACGACGGCCCCTCGGCGCTCCGCCCGGGCGAGGCGCCCGAGCCGGTGGCCGGCCCCGGTGAGCTGCTGCTCCGCGCCGAGGCGGCCGGTCTCACCCTGCCGGTCCTCAAGGTGCTGAACGGCTTCGGCGAAGTCCCGCTGCCGCACTGCCCGGGCGGTGACGTGGTCGGCAGGGTGGTGGCCGTCGGCGAGGGGGTTGCGGAGTACCGGGTGGGCGACCGGGTCGGCGGGCTGGCCTTCCAGGACGTGTACGCCGAGCTGGTCACGGTCCAGCCGGCCCTGGTCACGCCGGTTCCCGAGGAGATCGGCGCGGCCGACGCCCTCGCGGTCGTCCGCAGCGGCCTGGTCGCGCTCGCCGCGCTGCGCGCCGGACGGCTGGAGCGGGGCGAGTCGGTGCTGATCACCGCCGCCGCGGGCGGGGTCGGCCACCTCGCCGTCCAGCTGGCCCGGGCGCTCGGCGCGGGGCGAGTGGTCGCGGCGGTCGGTTCGGCGGCGAAGGCGGACTTCGTCCGCTCGCTGGGCGCCGACGAGGTGATCCGCTACCAGGACGCCGACTGGGGTGCGCCGGTCGACCTGGTGGTCGAGAGCGTCGGCGGCGAGGTGCTCCGGCGGGCGGCCGAGGCCCTGGTGCCGTTCGGCCGGCTGGTCGTCAACAGCGGTGCGGGCGGCACGCTGGACGCGGGCGCACTGCTGCGCGGCATGCACACCGCCGTCGGACTGTCGATGCGTGAACTCTCCCGGCTGCGGCCCGAGTTGATCGATGGCTACCGCAAGGAGCTGTGGACACTGCTCGCGGACGGGGCGCTGCGTCCGGTCTCGGTGTCCTTCCCGCTGGAGCGGGCGGCTGAGGCAGCCCGGGCGCTGGCCGATCGGGCCAACCTGGGCAAGGTGCTGCTGGACCTGTCCTGATGCCCGCCGCGCCCTCCGCCGGGGGCCGGGCGGGACCCCACGGGCCCTTGACAGGTCCAACTCATCGCCTAAAGGATGCCCGATGGCCCGCTCGCGGTGACGGGCCGTCAGCATCCGTCGGCGGCCCCGGCGGTGAGAATCGAGGTCGACGGCATTGCCAGCGCACTCCGCACTCCGAGTACCCCGCCGAGCCGCCCGGCTGCTGCTCGCCGCGCTGTTCGCCCTGATCGGCATCCTGACGGCCGGCGTTCCGGCCCACGCCGACTTCGGCACCGACTACCACGACCCGTTCACCGTCACCCGGCCGCTGAAGCGGCCCTCCACCAAGTCCTGCGCGGTCGAGGTGATGCACGACCGGCAGTTCCGCAACGGGTACGGCAACCCGCCGGACACCCCGTACGTCGGACAGCTCGCCCCGCCCGCCGACTGCGCGGGCCCCTGGTCGAAGGTGGTGCTCGACCTGCACGGGCAGGTCGCCGGGCGGCAGTTCGACCGGCTCTTCACCGTCCGGGTCGGCGGTGTCGAGGTGATGATGTCCTCCACCCCCGAGCCCTCCCAGGACGGCATCGAGTGGCGGGTCGAGCACGATCTCACCCGCTACGCACCGCTGCTGACCACCTCGCAGCCCTTCGAGTTCGACCTGGCCAACGTCACCGACTCCACCTACACCGGGGTCTTCACCCTCTCGGCCACCGTCACCTACTACACCGCGAACGCCGCCTGGCCGGCCCCCGAGCAGGCCGACCGGCTGCTCACCACCGGCGGTTTCAACCTCACCCAGGCCGCGCCGACTGCTGCCGGGGACCTGGTCTTCCCGGCCAACCTGGAGCGCCTGACCGCCGAGGTGTACGCCAGGGGCGGCGGCGCCTGCGAGGAGTTCGCGTACGCCGCCGCGCCGGACGACTTCGTGGCCAGGAACCCGGGTCCCGGCTACTGCGGCAAGGGACCGTTCCGTGAGCTGCGGCTCGCGGTGGACGGCCGGGTCGCCGGGACGGTCTGGCCGTACCCGGTGATCTACACCGGCGGCTGGGAGCCGCTGCTCTGGCGGCCGATCCCGGGCATCTTCGCCTTCGACCTGCCCGCCTACCAGGTGGACCTCACCCCGTACGTCGGCCTGCTGCTGGACGGCCGCCCGCACTCGGTCTCGATCACGGTGAACCAGGCCGAGAAGCAGAGCAACGACGCGTGGACCGGCCAGGTCAACCTGTTCGCCACGGTGGACCACGGCAGCACCCGTACCAGCGGCGCGCTGACCGACTACCGGGTCGCCCCCGGGGCCGCCGTCGTCACCTCGCTGGACGACCAGGGCGGCGGCAGCGGCGCCTGGCAGGTCACCGCGACCCGCCACGACCTCGCCCGGGGCTGGGTGCAGACCTCGCACGGCCGGGTCACCACCGAGGTCCGCGACGACCTGAGCTTCCGGTCCGGGCAGCGGCTGGCCGACCAGGGCAACCACCTGGTGCTGCACAACAACGCCGACCTGACCCGGACCACGTCCAGCTGGGGTGGCGGCCCGCACCGGGTCCGCACCGTGCACGAGGCCGAGCCGCTGGACGCGACCTACCGCAGCACCTCGGACTCCGCCGGGAACTCCGACCAGCGCGCCGCCATGCAACTCGGCTACCACCGGGTCGACACCACGGCCACCGGCGCCCACGTCACCTCGCGTGCGAGCGTCGACCACACCCTGAGCCCGAGCGCCCACCGGCACAGCGGCGACTCGACCGTCCGGACCGCCGAATCCACCGAGAGCTACCGGGCGAGCGGCCCCGACGGCCCGTACGAGCGCACCGTCACCACCCGCGACGGCTGGCCGGTGAACGGCGGCTGAGCGGCCGCCACCCGGCACCGAGCGGCGGCCCCGGAAGACCTGCGACGGTCGACCGGGGCCGCCGGGCCGGTCGGGGTCGCCGCCGCCGAGCCTGCCGGGCAGCCATGCCGTGCCGGTCGCGCCGTCACGGCTGCAGGGCCGTCAGGCAGAACCGCACCAGCCCGGCGTCGACCTCCTTGATGATCTCGGACATCTCCGACCAGGGCGGCTGGAACTCGGTGCCCCACTCGATGGTGTAAGCGAAGATCTTGCCCTTGGACGGGTCGACGAGGTGCCGGGAGTAGGCGTAGTCGTCGCTGGTCCCGCTGGTCGGGTAGAGGTCGTAGCCGGCCTTCGGCGTGTATGCCGTGCCGCGGACGCCCTGCAGCCCCTGGCAGAACTGCTCGGTGAGCAGTATCGAGGTGTCGAGGTCGTCCTTGGCGATGAACTCCCCGTACCTGTCGCCCGCGAGCCCGCGCTGCCCGTCGAAGGCGGGGTTCCGGAAGGTCATGGTCTGGTCGGTGGACTGGTCCTGGTCGTCGCCCCAGACGTAGAGCATGTCCTCGGAGTAGCTGTGCACATCGACGAACCACCGGGTGCGGGGGTAGGAGTCCAGCAGGCGGCGGACGTTGCGGGTCTCGGGTTCGGAGAAGGCGGCCGGTCCGTGGAACACCTGGTAGTTGCACGGGTCTTCGGAGACCTGGACCCCCGAGTGCGGGGCGAAGGCGGTGGTGAAGTCGAACAGGAAGTCGTAGTTGCGGTTGATGTCCACGCCGACGCAGGCGGAACTGCCCTGCGAGTAGGCGGGGTTGCGGTTCTTGCGCCACATCGGGTCCACGGTCTGGCTGTAGTGCCGCCCGTCCGGGTTGACCAGCGGGAAGACGACCAGGTCCATGCCCTCCAGCACGGTCCGCACCTGTGCCGAGCTGAAGCTCGCGGCGCCGTACCCCAGGCCGGTACCGGTGTGGTACGCCTCCAGCAGATCGGCGGCGAGGTGGACGAGGATCTCGCAGCTGCCCCATTCGCGGGCGTGCACGCCGCCGATCAGCACGGCGCAGTCCCTGGTTCCGGTCGGGGCGGCGCCGATCCGCAGGGCGTGGCAGGTGTTCCCCTCGACCGACGGCTCCAGGAGGGTGACCAGCTGGCAGAGCGAGGGGTAGGCGGTGGACAGGCTGACCACCGCGGAGTCGACCTCGGTGGTGTTCAGGTACGACATCTGGGCCTCCTCGGGTCAGTCCTGCACCTTGAGGCCCAGCCCGCGCGGGATCTGCTCGCCGGCGGCGTACCGGTTGCCCCGGCCGACCTCTGCCTGGCGGGCACGTCCGGTGGCGGTGGCGTCCTCGATCACCTGGACCGTCACACCCTCGCGTTCGAGCTCCTCGGCCTCGGCGGGGGAGACGTACGCCTCGATGCTGATGCTCCGGTCGGCGCCGCGATGGGGACGTCCGCCGACGTCGGGCCGCTTCTCGCGGAGGAGGGCGTGCAGGACGGCTGGATCCGCGGCGGTCACCCGGACCCGGAGAATTCTGTCGCGATCGGACATGGCGACCTCTTCCGGGCGCCGTCGCGGAGTCCGGCTCCGCTGCTGACGGCGCCGCGTGTGTACTCCGTATGTTTACGCGGTACTTTCAGCGTGCTCTTCCGTCGTAGAACGAGTCAAGGGGCGCATCGGGCATCCGGCTCAGCAGGCTGTCCAGCCCGGCCAGCAGCTCCTCCTGGTCGTCGTAGTCCGCCAGCAGCGGGACCAGCGCCCGCAGCCTCGGGTACCGGTCGGCGGGCAACCGGTGCAGGCCCAGGCGCAGCATCGGGTCCGGCTCGTCGGGGTCGTCGATCACCTGGCGCTTGTCGACCAGCAGGCAGCCCAGGTTCCAGGCCACGAACCTCCGGTAGATCATCAGCGAGGTGGCGTGGTCGAAACCGGCCCGGCCGAGTACGGCGAGGAGATGCTCGGTCAGTTGCAGCACCGGGGCGGGGCGGCGGGCCATCGGGACGCTCAGCGGACGGATGGCCACCAGCGGCAGGATCTCGGGGTGGGCGTGCGCCACCGAGGCGGAGGCAGCGGCGATCCGGCGCAGTTCCGCTCGCCAGGCCTGGCCGCCTCCGGCCGGCGCGGTGGCCTCGGCCGAGCTCCGCAGCAGGGTGATCACCTCGGCGAAGTAGGCCTCCACCAGGCCGTCCAGCAGGGCTTCCTTGCCCGGGGTGTAGCGGTAGATGGCCATCGACTCCACGCCCAGGTCGGCGGCCAGCCGGCGCATGGTGAGCGCGCCCAGGCCCTCCCGGTCGACCAGCGAGACGGCCGTGGCGAGCACCAGGGGCCGGCTCAGCCGTCCGCGCTTCTCGGGAGAGCCCCGCTCGGGCTCCGCTGCTGCCATCTCCGCCTCCCTCGCCGTGCCCGCGGGGATCGGTCGTCAGCTGACAACAGAAGGATACAAGCCACGCACCGGCCGTCGGGAGGATCGGGCGCACCGCAGCTCAGTCCTGGTGGCCCAGCACCCCGTGTGCCAGTACCTCGGCGACGGCGGGGTCGACCAGCCGGTAGCGGATGATCCGCCCGTCGCGCTCGCCGGCGACCAGCCCGGCGGCGCGCAGCAGGCGCAGCGCCTGGGAGACCGCCGGGTCGCGCATGCCGGTGGCGACGGCGAGGTCGGTGACGGCGAGCGGTCCCGTCTCGTGGAGGGCGAGCAGCAGGGAGAGCCGTCCCGGGTCGGCGAGCAGGGCGAAGCGTTCGGCCCAGGACCGGACGTGCTCGGTGTCGCCGATCGCGGCGATCGCCTCGCAGACCCGGTGCCCGTCGATGGTCCTGCGGTCGGCGCGGTCGGCGGGGACGAGATGCATGACAGGCATTCTCGCAGCAGTGTCACCTGTGATACCCGACACCTGCACAGCTGTGCAGGCTTGCAGCGGTACCGTACGGCCCCCTACCGTTGTGCCCGCCGTGGTGCTCGGGAAGACCGGTGACGGACTCTCAGGAGTCCCAGACCGGAGCGGCCCTCGCCACTGTGATCGGGAAGTACCGGCACCATCCCCGCCCCCGCCAGGGACGGGCGGCCACTGGACGAGAACGCGTCCGGGAAGGCCGGGTGCGGGTGCGTTCGACCCGTCAGCCAGGAGACCGGCCACGGCATCTCACGAACTGATCCACGAGGTGCTGGAGCGTGACCCGCAGATGACCCTGCCCAGAACCGATGCCGCTCCGGCGGCGGCCCCCGCCCTGCCCGCCTTCCGCTGGAAGCGCGAGGACACCGTACGGACCGCCGGTCTGATGGCGGTGATCCTGGCCATGCACGTGCTGGCCTTCGGAGTCCTGATCCTCCTGGTGGCGCCGGAGAAGTACCAGGTCGGAACCCAGGTCTACGGGATCGGCCTCGGCGTGACCGCGTACACCCTGGGGATGCGGCACGCCTTCGACGCCGACCACATCGCCGTCATCGACAACACCACCCGCAAGCTGATGGCCGACGGCAAGCGCCCGGTCTCGGTGGGCTTCTGGTTCGCGCTCGGCCACTCCTCGATGGTGGTCATCATGGCCGCGCTGGTGGCCGGCGGTGCCGCGCTGGCCGGGACGCTGATGGACGACCAGTCCACGACCCACCAGGTGCTCGGCATGATAGGCACCACCGCCTCAGGGGTGTTCCTCTACCTGATCGCCGCGCTCAACCTGGCCGCGCTGGTGGGGATCGCGAAGGTGTTCCGGGCGATGCGCGCGGGCCAGTACGACGAGCGCGAGCTGGAAGCGCACCTCAACTCGCGCGGTCTGATGAACCGGATCCTCTCCCGGGCCACCCGCTCGATCACCCGGCCGGGCCAGATGTTCCCCGTCGGCATGGTGCTCGGTCTCGGCTTCGACACCGCGACCGAGGTCACCCTGATGGTGATGGCGGGTTCGGGTGCGGCGGCCGGTCTGCCCTGGTACGCCATCGTCTGCCTGCCCCTGCTGTTCGCGGCCGGAATGAGCCTGTTCGACACCCTCGACGGCACCTTCATGAACTTCGCGTACCAGTGGGCGTTCTCCAACCCGGTTCGCAAGGTGTACTACAACCTGACCATCACCGGTCTCTCCGTCGCGGTCGCCTTCATCATCGGGACCATCGAACTGGTCGGCGTCCTGCACGAGAAGCTGGACCTCACAGACCCGGTGACGGGCTGGATCGCCGGACTGAGTCTGGACAACGTCGGGTTCGTGATCGTCGGCCTGTTCCTCGTGGTCTGGATCGCGGCGATCGGCTACTGGCGCTTCGCCAAGGTCGAGCAGCGCTGGTCCTGAACCGGGCCCTGGCCGACCCGCGCCGATCCCCGGACAACGTACAACCCGCCCGGCTTCCGGGCAGGTTGGTGGTCGGCCGGGGATCGGGGGAGTCGTACTGCCCAAGACCGAGGCGAAGCCGCACAACTGGCGGATCGGGGGTCGGGAGTACGGCCGGCACGAGGAGCGCCGCGGCCGCCGCTCCGCGTACCAGTCGCCGGTGCCGGCCCGCAGCGCGCTGGTGGTGATCGACATGGTGCCGTCGCCGACGCGGGCGCGGCCCGCTGCGACAACTGGTCGCCCTCCAGGACTGGGGCGACGGCTGGCTGCTGGGCGACGGCACGCCCACGGCCACCACCACCGACGCCTCCCGGGAGGCGGAGCGCGTACACGGCCTGCTCGGCACCCGGATCCCCGAGCTGCTGCTCCCGGGCGCCGACGGCGAGCCGCACGACCCCGTCGCCGCCCCCGCCACCGTCATCTACTGCTTTCCCGGAGCCTTCGCCCGGCCCGAGTCCTACCCGCCCGGCTGGTCCGCGGTACCCGGCGCGCCCGGCTGCACCCTGGAGTCGGTGACCTACCGGGACCGGCTCGCCGAGTTCACCGCAGCGGGCGCCGCCGTGCACGGCGTCTCCACGCAGCGACCGGACGAGCAGCGCGCCTTCGCCGCGGCCGAACGCCTCGGCCTCCCGCTGCTCTCCGACCTCGCCTTCGGCTTCACCGGTGCACTGCGCCTGCCCACGGTCCGGGCCGCCGGAACCACCAGGCTGAAGCGGCTGACCCTGGTGGCCGACCGGGACGGCGTCATCCGCGAGGTGCTCTACCCCATCCTCGACATCACCGCGAGCGTGACGGCGGCGCTTGCTGCGGTCCGGGCGCTGTGACGCGCCGGGACCACCCGATCCGGTCATGCCGTCCGCCCATCGGCCCGCTGAACGGGCGGGGTCCGGTCCGGCTCCGTAGGCTCGGTCCATGTCTGATGCGTACGCGGTCCGACGGGAGCGGCTGAGGGAGCACTGCAGCGCCTCGGGGTTCGACGCGGCGCTGATCACCCGCTCGGCGAACGTCCGCTACCTCACCGGCTGCCCGCCCTGCGGTGCGAGCCTGCTGCTCACGCGCGAGCGGGTGCTGCTCGCGCTGCCCGACGACCTGCCGCCGGACGACACCGGCCAGCACGCGCTCGGCGAGGACATCCCGCGGCTGGCGGTCCCGAGGGAGACCGACACCGCCCTGGCCGCCGTCGAGGCGGCGGGCCGCCTGCGGGTGCGGGACGTGGGGGTGGAGGAGCACGACCTCACGGTCAGCCGCCACCGCCGCGTCACCGAACTGCTGCCGGACGCCCGGGTGGCCGACCTCTCCCGGGCCGTCGAGCGACTGCGGGTGGTCAAGGACGAGCACGAGATCGCCGATCTGCGGATCGCCGCCGAGATCGCCGACCAGGCGCTGGGCGAACTGCTGGAGTCCATCCTGGTCGGCCGCACCGAGCGCCACCTGGCGATGGAACTGGAGCGCCGCATGATCGACCACGGCGCCGACCGCGCCGCCTTCCCGGTCTCCGTCGGCACCGGCACCCACTCCGGTATGGAGGGCCACCAGCCCACCGACCGCCGGGTCGAGGAGGGCGACTTCCTCACCGTGGTCCTCGGCGCGCAGTACCGGGGGTACGGGGTCTCCACCGCCCGCACCTTCGTGATCGGCGCCGCTCCCGCGCCCTGGCAGGTGGAACTCCACCGGCTGGTCTTCCGCGCCCAGCGGGCCGGCCGGGAGGCGCTCGGCCCGGGGGTGCCGCAGAACGTACCCGACCAGGCGGCCCGCGAGATCCTGCAGGCGGCCGGCCACACCGAGCACTCGCCCCGTCCGGTCGGACACGGCATCGGCCTGGAGATCCGGGAGGCGCCGCGCCTCGGCCCCACCGACATGGGTAAACTGGACAACCGCGTACCGGTAACCGTCGGCCCAGGAGTTCACATCCCGGGCAAGGGCGGGGTCCGGATCGAGGACACGCTCGTCGTACGCCCCCTCGAAGAGGGCGGGCCCGAGCTGCTCACCATCACAACCAAGGAGCTCCTCGCCCTGTAGGCCACGGCTTCGCCGCGGTGGCCGCGGGACGCGCGCCCACCTTGGTTCCTTGACAGCTATATCAGGAGTAAGTGCGCCCGTGGCTTCCACGAACGATCTCAAGAACGGCATGGTCCTCAACCTGGACGGCAAGCTGTGGTCCGTCGTCGAGTTCCAGCACGTGAAGCCCGGCAAGGGCCCGGCCTTCGTGCGTACCAAGCTCAAGGAGGTCCTGACCGGCAAGGTCGTCGACAAGACCTTCAACGCCGGCGTCAAGGTCGAGACCGCCAACGTCGACAAGCGCACCATGCAGTTCTCGTACATGGAGGGCGAGAACTTCGTGTTCATGGACATGGACACCTACGACCAGCTGCCGATCGAGCCGAGCGTCGTCGGTGACGCCGCCAAGTACCTGCTGGAGGGCTTCGACGCCCTGGTCGCGCAGCACGAGGGCAAGCCGCTGTACGTCGAGCTCCCGGCCGCGGTCGAGCTGGTCATCGCCGAGACCGAGCCGGGCGTCCAGGGCGACCGCTCCACCGGTGGCACCAAGCCCGCCAAGCTGGAGACGGGTGCCGAGATCCAGGTCCCGCTCTTCGTCACCACCGGCGAGAAGGTCAAGGTCGACACCCGCGACGGCAGCTACCTCGGTCGGGTCAAGTAATCGTGTCATCTGCCCGTACCAAGGCCCGGACCAGGGCTTTTCAGATCCTCTTCGAGGCAGACCACCGCGGTGTCGACCCGCAGCAGGTGCTCGCCGACTGGGTCGGCCGCGCCCGCGAGCCGAAGCCGGACGAGGGCACCCCGCAGGTCGGTGAGTACACCATGGAGCTCATCGAGGGGTACGCCCGGCACGCCCGCCGGATCGACGAGCTGATCTCCCAGTACGCGGTGGGCTGGACGCTCGACCGGATGCCGATCGTGGACCGCAACGTGCTGCGGCTCGGCGCGTACGAGCTGATCTGGGAGGACGGCGTCCCGGACGCGGTCGTCCTGGACGAGGCGGTCGAGATCGCCAAGGAGTTCTCCACGGACGACTCCCCGGCGTTCGTCAACGGTCTGCTCGCACGGTTCATGGAGCTCAAGCCGACGATCCGTCGCGACTGACCTCCCGCCGCCCGCGCGAGCGGGAGTTTTGCGCCGGTGATCCGTCGCAGCCGACCGTCGTTCCTCCGCTCTGCTCAAGGCCCGCCGGATTCCGCGTCCGGCGGGCCTTCGCACGCCCCCGGGTGGTGGCGTATGTTGGCTACCGACCGGTAACTTTGCAATGGCGAAGGGCGAATCACGCATGACCACCGCGATCCGAAGCGAGTTCGATCGGGGCATCGCCCTGACCCAGCGCCCGGGCGAGCCGGGCCACTACGACGGCGAACTCGACGCGGGTTGGCAGATCGGCGGCGGTATCAACGGCGGCCTGCAGCTCGCCCTCGCCGGACACGCGCTCTCGATCCGGCACGGTGCGGACAGCTCGCACGCCGATCCGATCTCGATCAGCGGCTACTACCTCTCCGCCGCCGCGCCCGGACCGGTCGACGTCCGGACCGAACTCGTCCGCCGCGGCCGCAGCCTCTCCACCGGCACCGCCTCGCTCAGCCAGGACGGCAGGGAACGGCTCAGGGTCCTCGCCAGCTACGGCGACCTGTCGGACGCGGAGGGCGCCGTGCACACCAGCGCCACCCCGCCGCAGCTGCCCCCGCCCGAGCGGTGCGTCAGCGTCGCCGACGCCCCCAGGGAACTGATCTCGCAGGCCGCGCTGCTGGAGCGGTTCGACCTGCGGCTCGACCCGGCGACCGTCGGCTGGGCGGTGGGGCAGCCCTCCGGGAGCGGCCGGATCCAGGGCTGGTTCAAGCTGGCCGACGGCCGCGAGCCCGATCCGCTGATGCTGCTGCTGGTCGCCGACGCGCTGCCGCCGGTCACCTTCGACCTCGGCATGCCGGGCTGGGCGCCGACCGTCGAGCTGACGGTCCACCTGCGGGCCAGGCCGGTACCGGGCTGGCTGCGGGTCGTCCACTCCACCCGCAACCTGGCCGGCGGCTACTTCGAGGAGGACGCCGAGGTCTGGGACGAGTCCGGCCGCCTGGTCGCCCAGTCCCGCCAGCTCGCCCGCGCGCCGCGGCCGCAGTAGCGCCGGGGGGCGCCGCGCAGCGCCCCCACCACAGCGACTCACGGGTGGTTACTGAGCTGTGACACGCCGTACGTGTGCGACTCGCGGGGATGGGGAGTAAGAGGAGCAAAACGGCAGACCGCTGCCACTCCCCGGCCAAGGAGCACCAGATGTCGCGGAACAGCCACACTCCCCGGATCTTCCGCTGCACGGTCGGTGTGCCCGGCCAAGGCCGGATCCAGCCGCAGTCCCGCCGCCGCGCCGAGCAGGCCTTCGTCACCGGCATCCTCACCAGCCACGCCGACTTCGAGCGCGCCCGCCCCTGGGGGTTGACCGACGCCGCGGACTTCGACAGTTACCTGGTGGACACCGCCGTGCTGCTGGGCGAGGCGCAGCAGGCTTACGGCAGCGTCCGGGCCAGGATGTTCCACCCCGGCGACTTCACCGACTTCTGCCTGCTGCACCACCTCGACCCGGCCACGCCCGCCGCCCGCGAGCGGTATCTGCTCAACCCCGCGCTCCGTACCCAGCTGCTGCCGTACCAGGGCGAGGAGCTCTCCGGCGACTTCATCCCGCGACTGGTCCGGGCTCGGGAGGGCGGGCTGACCATGTGCCACGTCGACCTGCTGCTCGGCGGACAGCTGCTCGCCGGTGCGGGCGGAGGCCAGGGGGCCGCGAGGGGGGTGCCGGACGCCAGGGTCCGGTCGGCCTTCCAACGGGGCGGCGAGCTGTTCCGGCGGATGCTGGTCGGCGCGGGCTGCGGTGCGTACGAGTTTCGCTGCGCCGTCGAGGCGCCCGGCGGGCGGCTCACGGCGGACGCCCGGATCCTGCACTGGGAGGACGGCGCTGTCCGGCTCAACGATGAGGATCTCGACCTGGTCTGCGCGGTGTTCTGCGCCGGTCTGGCGCTCGAACTGCCGGGGGTGGCGGTGCTGCACGGTTCGCAGGGCGGGGCGGGCAGCTGCGGCGAGTACCGGCAGGTGGCGTGGGCCTGGCAGAGCACGGGGTTCGACTGGGCTCCGGCGAGCCTGAACCTGGGGGAGATCGCGGCCCGGCCGGGATTCGGCCTCGGCTCGGTCTGCTGAGCCCCGCGCGGGCCCGGGACGGGCCGGTCGGGAGACTCCGACGCGGGCGGCACCGGTTGTGCGCGCGGCACCGGTTGTGCGTGCCCTCCGTGCGCGCCCGGCAGAAGAAGCGCAACGGCGGTGCCACCCCGATCGGTCGACCGGGGCAACACCGCCGTGACGTTTCTGCAGGGCCGGCTCAGCCGGCGTCCTCCTCGCGGACCGCGCGGCGCGCGTCCGGGTTGAGAACACCCCAGCTGATCAGCTGCTCGGTGAGGATGGACGGCGACTGGTCGTAGATCACGGCCAGGGTGCGCAGGTCGTCCTGTCGGATCGAGAGCACCTTGCCGTTGTAGTCGCCGCGCTGGCTCTGGATGGTGGCGGCGTAGCGCTGCAGCGGGCCGGCCTTCTCGGACGGCACCTGGGTCAGTCTCTCCAGGTCGAGCACCAGGCGCGGCGGCGGCTCGGCCGCGCCGCCCGGGGTACCGCCGGGGAGCAGCTCCTGCACCGGGACGCCGTAGAACTCGGCCAGCTCGGCGAGGCGCTGCACCGTCACCGCACGGTCGCCGCGCTCGTAGGAGCCGACCACGACCGCCTTCCAGCGCCCCTGGGACTTCTCCTCGACGCCGTGCAGGGAGAGCCCCTGCTGTGTGCGGATCGCCCGGAGCTTGGCTCCGAGCTGCTTCGCGTAGTCGCTGGACATTGGTCTCCCCGGACGAGAATTTCGCGTTGAGTGGTGAGCCACGAGGATCGCGGCTGGGTGACCGCTCACCCGACCACTCCACCGGTGGGTGTGTGGACCATCTCGTAACTCACTGTGAGGTTACGTAGAGTGAGGTAGTTGCGTCAAGCCGAATGGGGCACTCGTGCGAATAGCCAGGAAGGCCGATGTCAACCGTATGCGTCCGGCCGTGTCGGCCTGCGGTGACGGGCGCCGGGTGGCGGTGCGTCGGGCGCGGGAGAACGGACTGTTAGGATGGCTGGAAGCCCTGGGCGGGACCCGGGGTATCCCCCAGACGTCCTTTAAAGCCCGTCCCGTGAGGCGGGGAAGGAGGTCGGCTTCGGCATGACCACACGCATTGACGCATCTCGTCCGCCGCACCAGGTGCTGGACGCCAACGACATCGCCCGGGTGATCACCCGGATCGCCCACGAGATCGTGGAGCGCGCCAAGGGCGCGGAGGACGTCGTCCTGCTCGGCATCCACACCCGAGGGGTCCACCTGGCCCGGCGCCTGGCCGCCAAGCTGGCCCAGATCACCGGCCGTGAGATCCCGCTCGGCACCCTCGACATCACCATGTACCGGGACGACCTCCGGCTTAAGCCGGCCCGCGCCGCCGAGCACACCGAGGTCCCGGCCGACGGCATCGAGGGCAGGCTGGTCGTCCTGGTCGACGACGTGCTCTTCTCCGGCCGCACCATCCGCGCCGCCCTCGACGCGCTGAACGACCTCGGCCGCCCGCGCGCGGTGCAGCTCGCCGTCCTGGTCGACCGAGGCCACCGCGAACTGCCGATCCGCGCCGACTACGTGGGCAAGAACCTGCCGACCTCGCTGCGTGAAGCCGTCCAGGTGCGGTTGGCCGAGGTGGACGGCCGGGACGCCGTACTGGTCGGCGACCGCGACTACTCCGCACGCTCCACCCAGGCCCTCGCCGGGGAGTGAACGGGTGATGCGCGACACCCGCAGCCCCGCTCCCCGCGCCGCCGTACCGCCCCGCACCAACTCCCCGGAGGCCGCTCAGTGAGCAGCTATCTCATTCGCAACGCCAAGATCCTCGGGGGCGCCCCGCAGGACGTCCTGATCGCGGACGGCGTCATCCGGCAGGTCGGCACCGACCTGGCCGCCGAGGCCGACATCGACATCGACGCGCACGGCCTGGTCCTGCTGCCCGGCCTGGTGGACCTGCACACGCACCTGCGCCAGCCCGGCAAGGAGGAGGCCGAGACCGTCCTCACCGGCACCCGGGCCGCCGCGATGGGCGGCTACACCGCCGTGCACGCGATGGCCAACACCAGCCCGGTCGCCGACAGCGCCGCCGTGGTCGAGCAGGTCTGGGAGCTGGGCCGGGCCAGCGGCTACTGCGACGTGCAGCCGGTCGGTGCCGTCACCGTCGGGCTGGAGGGCAAGGAACTGGCCGAGCTGGCGGGCATGCACGCCTCCGCCGCCGGGGTGCGGGTCTTCTCCGACGACGGCAAGTGCGTGGACGACGCCGCGCTGATGCGCAAGGCCCTGGAGTACGTGAGGACCATCGACGGCGTGGTCGCCCAGCACGCCCAGGAGCCCAGGCTCACCGAGGGCGCCCAGATGAACGAGGGCACCGTCTCCGCCGAGCTCGGGCTGCCCGGCTGGCCGGCCGTCGCCGAGGAGGCGATCATCGCCCGCGACGTGCTGCTCGCCGCGCACACCGGCGCCCGGCTGCACGTCTGCCACCTGTCCACCGCCGGCTCGGTGGAGATCGTCCGCTGGGCCAAGGCCCAGGGCTGGGACGTCACCGCCGAGGTGACGCCGCACCACCTGCTGCTCACCGACGAGCTGGTCCGCTCCGGCGACCCGGTGTACAAGGTCAACCCGCCGCTGCGCACCGAGGCCGATGTGCACGCGCTGCGCGCCGCGCTCGCCGACGGCACCATCGACGCGGTGGCCACCGACCACGCGCCGCACCCCTCGGCCGACAAGGACTGCGCCTGGGCGGTGGCCGCGATGGGCATGGTGGGCCTGGAGACCGCGCTGTCGGTGGTGCAGCAGACCATGGTCGACACCGGCCTGCTGAACTGGGAGGGCGTCGCGGACCGGATGTCGCACCGCCCGGCCCGGATCGGCCGCCTGGCCGGCCACGGCCGCCCGATCTCGGTCGGCGAGCCGGCCAACCTGGTGCTCTTCGATCCCGCGTACCGTGGGACCGTGAACGCGGAGAGCTTCGCCACGCGCAGCCGCAACACCCCCTACCGGGGCCTCGAGCTGCCGGGACGGGTGCACGCGACTTTCCTGCGCGGCGTCGCCACGGTGCTGGCCGGCGAGCTGGCCGAACAGGCCGACCTGATCGGGCAGGGTGACCCGGCATGATCGGCCTCGCCGCCGAGCAGGCCAAGGTCACCAACTGGCCCGGCTACATCGGCTGGACGGTCGGTCTGCTGATCCTCATCGCGCTGGTCTACTGGTTGATGCGGCAGGGCTGGAACTGGCGCCGCACCCTCCAGTCCGACCTGCCGCCGCTGCCCGCCGTCCCGGCGGATCCCGGCGCGGCGATCCTGGAGGCCGAGGGCCGCTACCACGGCACCACCACCGCCGGGAACTGGCTGGACCGGGTGGTTGCGCACGGTCTCGGCACCCGCAGCTTGGCCCGACTCGCCCTGACCGAACAGGGGTTGCTGGTCCGCCGCCCCGGCGACGCGGACCTGTGGATCCCGGCCGGGCAGCTGACCGGAGCCCGCACCGACTCCGGGATCGCGGGCAAGGTCGTCCCGGCCGGCCTGCTGGTGGTCACCTGGGAGCTCCAGGACACCGCGCTGGACTCCGGCTTCCGGGCCGACCACCCCGACGAGCACGCCGCCTGGATCGAGGCGATCGATGCTCTTGTAACACGTACGAAGACAAAGAAGACGGAAGAGGCCGCCCCATGACCGCAGCTGCCCCCACCACCAAGCGCCAAAGGCGGGAGCGCGTGCCTGCCCTGCTCGTCCTGGAGGACGGCCGGACCTTCCGCGGCCAGGCCTACGGCGCGGTCGGCGAGACCTTCGGCGAGGCGGTCTTCAACACCGGCATGTCCGGCTACCAGGAGACCTTGACCGACCCGTCGTACCACCGCCAGGTGGTCGTGATGACCGCCCCGCAGATCGGCAACACCGGCTGGAACGACGAGGACGACGAGTCCGAGCGGATCTGGGTCGCCGGCTACGTGGTCCGCGATCCCGCCAGGATCCCCTCCAACTGGCGCTCGCGGCGCTCGCTGGACGAGGAGCTCGCCGCCCAGGGCGTCGTCGGCATCAGCGGCATCGACACCCGCGCGCTCACCCGCCACCTGCGCGAGCGCGGCGCGATGCGGGTCGGCATCTTCTCCGGCGCCGCACTGGCCGACCACGCCGAGCTGCTGGCCAAGGTGCAGGCCTCTCCCGAGATGAAGGGCGCCGACCTGTGCGCCGAGGTCGCCACCACCGAGAAGTACGTGGTCCCGGCGATCGGCGAGAAGAAGTTCACCGTCGCAGCCCTGGACCTGGGCATCAAGGCGATGACCCCGCACCGGATGGCCGAGCGCGGCATCGAGGTGCACGTCTTCCCGGCCAACTCCACCCTGGAGGAGCTGTACTCCGTCGACCCGGACGGCGTCTTCTTCTCCAACGGCCCGGGCGACCCGGCCACCGCCGACCACCAGGTCGCCGTGGCGCAGGGCGTGCTGGAGCGCAGGACCCCGTTCTTCGGGATCTGCTTCGGCAACCAGATCCTCGGCCGCGCGCTGGGCTTCGGCACCTACAAGCTCAAGTACGGCCACCGGGGCATCAACCAGCCCGTGCAGGACCGCACCACCGGCAAGGTCGAGGTCACCGCGCACAACCACGGCTTCGCCGTGCAGGCACCGCTGGACCGGGTGAGCGAGACCCCGTACGGCCGGGCCGAGGTCTCCCACGTCTGCCTGAACGACGACGTGGTCGAGGGCCTGCAGTGCCTGGACGTGCCCGCCTTCAGCGTCCAGTACCACCCCGAAGCAGCCGCCGGCCCGCACGACGCCGCATACCTGTTCGACCGCTTCACAAGTCTCATGTCCGGCGTGGCCGGTGCTGCAGAGACCCGTATCACCGCAGGGAGCTGACCGTGCCGAAGCGCACTGACATCAAGTCCGTCCTGGTCATCGGGTCCGGCCCGATCGTCATCGGCCAGGCGGCGGAGTTCGACTACTCCGGCACCCAGGCCTGCCGGGTGCTCAAGGCCGAGGGCCTGCGGGTCGTGCTGGTGAACTCCAACCCGGCCACGATCATGACCGACCCGGAGATCGCCGACGCCACCTACGTCGAGCCGATCACCCCCGAGTTCGTCGAGAAGATCATCGCCAAGGAGCGCCCCGACGCGCTGCTGCCGACCCTGGGCGGGCAGACCGCGCTCAACACCGCGATCTCGCTGCACAAGGCGGGCACGCTGGAGAAGTACGGCGTCGAGCTGATCGGCGCCGACGTCGAGGCGATCAACAAGGGCGAGGACCGCGACCTGTTCAAGGGCGTGGTGGAAGCAGTCAACGCCAAGATCGGTTACGGCGAGTCCGCCCGCTCGGTGATCTGCCACTCCATGGAGGACGTCCTGGGGGGCGTCGAGACGCTCGGCGGCTACCCCGTCGTCGTCCGCCCCTCCTTCACCATGGGCGGCGCCGGCTCCGGCTTCGCCCACGACGAGGAGGACCTGCGCCGGATCGCAGGCCAGGGCCTGGCCCTGTCGCCGACCACCGAGGTGCTCCTGGAGGAGTCCATCCTCGGCTGGAAGGAGTACGAGCTGGAGCTGATGCGCGACAAGAACGACAACGTCGTGGTCGTCTGCTCCATCGAGAACTTCGACCCGATGGGCGTGCACACCGGTGACTCGATCACCGTCGCCCCGGCGATGACGCTGACCGACCGCGAGTACCAGATCCTGCGCGACATCGGCATCGCCGTCATCCGCGAGGTCGGTGTGGACACCGGCGGCTGCAACATCCAGTTCGCGGTCAACCCGACCGACGGCCGGGTCATCGTCATCGAGATGAACCCGCGCGTCTCGCGCTCGTCCGCGCTCGCCTCCAAGGCCACCGGCTTCCCGATCGCCAAGATCGCCGCCAAGCTGGCCGTCGGCTACACCCTGGACGAGATCCCCAACGACATCACCGAGGAGACCCCGGCCTCCTTCGAGCCGACCCTCGACTACGTCGTGGTCAAGGTCCCGCGCTTCGCCTTCGAGAAGTTCCCGAGCGCGGACGCCACCCTGACCACCACCATGAAGTCGGTCGGCGAGGCCATGGCGCTGGGTCGCAACTTCCCCGAGGCGCTCAACAAGGCGCTGCGCTCGCTGGAGAAGAAGGGCAGCCAGTTCTCCTGGGTCGGCCCGGTCGGCGACAAGAACGCCCTGCTGACGAAGGCGGTCGTCCCCACCGACGGCCGGATCAACACTGTCATGGAGGCCATTCGGGCCGGCGCCACCCCCGAGGAGGTCTTCGAGGCCACGAAGATCGACCCGTGGTTCGTCGACCAGCTGTTCCTCCTGGACGAGATCGCCGGTGAGCTCGCCGAGGCCGAGAAGCTCACCCCTGAGCTGCTCCGCCACGCCAAGCGGCACGGCTTCTCCGACCAGCAGATCGGTGAGATCCGCGGCCTGAAGACCGACGTGGTCCGCGAGCTGAGGCACGCGCTCGGCATCCGCCCGGTCTTCAAGACCGTGGACACCTGCGCCGCCGAGTTCGCCGCGAAGACCCCGTACTTCTACTCGTCCTACGACGAGGAGACCGAGGTCGCCCCGCGCAGCAAGCCCGCCGTCATCATCCTCGGCTCTGGTCCGAACCGGATCGGCCAGGGCATCGAGTTCGACTACTCCTGCGTGCACGCCTCCTTCGCGCTCGCCGAGGCCGGGTACGAGACCGTCATGGTCAACTGCAACCCGGAGACCGTCTCCACCGACTACGACACCTCCGACCGGCTCTACTTCGAGCCGCTCACCCTGGAGGACGTGCTGGAGATCGTCCACGCCGAGCAGCAGGCCGGCCCGGTGGCCGGTGTGATCGTCCAGCTCGGCGGCCAGACCCCGCTGGGCCTGGCCCAGGCGCTCAAGGACAACGGCGTCCCGATCGTCGGCACCCAGCCCGAGGCCATCGACCTGGCCGAGGAGCGCGGAGCCTTCGGCCGGGTGCTGACGGAGGCCGGCCTGCCGGCCCCCAAGCACGGCACCGCCTTCTCCTTCGACGAGGCCAAGGCGATCGCCGACGAGATCGGCTACCCGGTGCTGGCCCGCCCCTCCTACGTGCTCGGCGGGCGCGGCATGGAGATCGTCTACGACGAGGCGTCGCTGGCCTCCTACCTGGAGCGGCACGCCGGTCTGATCTCCGAGCACCCGGTGCTGATCGACCGCTTCCTGGACGACGCGGTCGAGATCGACGTGGACGCCCTCTACGACGGCACCGAGCTCTACCTCGGCGGCGTCATGGAGCACATCGAGGAGGCCGGCATCCACTCCGGCGACTCGGCCTGCGCACTGCCGCCGATCACCCTCGGCGGCTGGGACATCAAGCGGCTGCGCACCTCCACCGAGGCCATCGCGCGCGGTGTGGGCGTCCGCGGTCTGATCAACATCCAGTTCGCGATGGCCGGGGACATCCTGTACGTCCTGGAGGCCAACCCGCGCGCCTCGCGGACCGTGCCGTTCACCTCCAAAGCCACCGCCGTCCCGCTGGCCAAGGCCGCCGCCCGGGTCTCGCTGGGCGCGACCATCGCCGAGCTGCGCGCCGAGGGCCTGCTCCCGGCCGAGGGCGACGGCGGCACGCTGCCCGCCGACTGCCCGATCGCGGTCAAGGAGGCCGTGATGCCGTGGAGCCGCTTCCGCGACATCCACGGGCGCGGCGTGGACACCGTGCTCGGCCCGGAGATGCGCTCCACCGGCGAGGTCATGGGTGTGGACAAGGTCTTCGGCACCGCCTACGCCAAGGCCCAGTCCGGCGCGTACGGCGCGCTGCCGACCAAGGGCAAGGTCTTCGTCTCGGTCGCCAACCGCGACAAGCGCAACCTGGTCTTCCCGGCCCGCGCGCTGGTCGACCAGGGCTTCGAGGTGCTGGCCACCACCGGCACCGCCGAGGTGCTGCAGCGCGCCGGCATCCCCTCCACCCTGGTGCGCAAGCACAGCGAGGGCGAGGGCCCGGACGGCGAGAAGACCATCGTCCAGCTGATCCACGAGGGCCAGGTCGACCTGATCATCAACACCCCGTACGGCACCGGCGGCCGGATGGACGGGTACGAGATCCGCACCGCCGCCGTCTCGCGCGGTGTGCCGTGCCTGACCACCGTCCAGGCGATGGGCGCGGCCGTGCAGGGCATCGACATGCTGCTGCGCGGTGAGGTCGGGGTGATGTCGCTGCAGGAGCACGCGGCGCTGATCAACTCCGGCCGCAAGTAGTCCGATCCACTGTGGGGGGCGCCCGTCGGGCGGCGCCCCCCACACCCATGCTCGCCCGCCGCCACCCCCGACCGCCGGGTTCCGCCCGGCCCTTGGACTCGAAGGGCTCAACTCGCCGTGTACAAACTCCTGTTCAACCTGGTCTTCAAGAAGATGGACCCGGAGAAGGCCCACCACCTGGCCTTCTTCTGGATCCGACTGGCCGCCTCGGTGCCCGGGCTGCGCTCGGTGATCCGGCTGGTGCTCGCCCCGCGGGACCCGCGGCTGCGGACCGCCGCGCTCGGGCTCGACCTGCCGGGACCTTTCGGGCTCGGGGCCGGGTTCGACAAGAACGGCATCGGCATCGACGGACTTTCCATGCTGGGCTTCGACTTCGTCGAGATCGGCACCATCACCGGTGAGCCGCAGCCCGGCAACCCGGAGCCGCGCCTGTTCCGCCTGGTCGAGGACCGCGCGCTGATCAACCGGATGGGCTTCAACAACCAGGGCTCCGCCCGGGTCGCCGCCCGTCTCGCGGCCCGGCCGCACACCAGCTCCACCCCGGTCATCGGCGTCAACATCGGCAAGACCAAGGTGGTCGACGAGGCCGACGCCACCGCGGACTACCTCAAGAGCACCGAGCGGCTCGCCAAGTACGCCGACTACCTGGTGGTCAACGTCAGCTCGCCGAACACCCCGGGACTGCGCAACCTGCAGGCCGTCAAGGTGCTCGGGCCGCTGCTGTGGGACGTGCGGAAGAAGGCGGACGAGGTCACCGCGCGCCATGTGCCGCTGCTGGTGAAGATCGCCCCCGACCTGGCCGACGAGGACATCGACGAGATCGCCGACATGGCCATGCACCTGGAGCTGGACGGGATCATCTGCACCAACACCACCATCGGCCGGGACGGGCTGCAGGAGCCGGCCTCGCGGATCGAGGAGATCGGCGCCGGCGGGCTCTCCGGGGCCCCGCTCAAGGAGCGCTCGCTGGAGGTGCTGCAGCGGCTGCGGGCGCGCACCGAGGGGCGGCTGGCGCTGATCTCGGTGGGCGGGATCGAGACGGCCGAGGACGCCTGGCAGCGGATCGTCCACGGGGCCGACCTGGTCCAGGGGTACAGCGCGTTCATCTACGAGGGACCGTTCTGGATGCGGCGGATGCACAAGGGCCTGTCGGCCCGGCTGCGGGCGAGCGGGTACCGGACCATCGCCGACGCCGTGGGTACCGCGAAGGCGAGCTGACGGCCCTGTTCGAGCACCCCGGGGCGGCGGGGCGGCCCCCGGCGGCGCGCGGCTGTGCGCGCCGCCGGTGCACCCCGCCGAACCCCGCAGGAAGATGCCCGAATGCGTGGGTGTTCGGGCGAAGTGACAGATTGCGGGGTGGTTTGGGAGAGTTCAGAGCGTCAACGTGCGCACAGGCCAGCCGAAAGGTGAACCACAGATGGCCAACCCCGTTCAGACACGAGCCGAGGTGCTCTCCCGGACCGTCGAGGGCGGCTACCACCGCCTGCTACTGAGTGCTCCCGAAGCGGCGCCACGGGTGAGACCCGGTCACTTCGCGACGCTGGCCTGCGCCGACTCCGGAAGACTGCTGAGGCGGGCCCTCGCCATCCACCGGGCCGATCCCGAGGTCGGAACGATCGAGCTGGTCATCGCCGAACGCGGCGAGGGCACGAGGGAGTTGGCCGCCACCCCGGTCGGCGGACGGCTGGACCTGATCGCCCCGCTCGGGACGCCCTTCCCGCTCCCGGACGGCCCCGTCTCCGCGCTGCTGGTGGCCGGCGGCTACGGCAGCGTGCCGCTGCTCCCGCTCGGCGAGGAGATCCGGCGCCGCGGCGGCCAGGTCGGCTTCATCCTGGGCGCGGCCGGCGCCGACCGGTTGTACGGGGTCGAACAGGCCCGGGCGATCACCCGGGACGTCCTGGTGGTCACCGAGGACGGCTCGGCCGGACTGACCGGCCGGGTCACCGACCCGCTGGCCCAGGCGATCACGGCGATCGGTGCCACCGAAGTGCACGCCTGCGGCCCGATGCCCATGCTGCGCGCCGTCACCACCATCGCCCTCGGCCTCGGCGCCCGCTGCCACACCGCCGTGGAGGAGGCGATGGCCTGCGGCGTCGGCATCTGCATGACCTGCGTGCTGCCGGTGCTCGGCGCGGACGGGGTGAGCCGCTTCGTCCGCTCCTGCACCGAGGGACCGGTCTTCGACGGCGCCAGGGTCCGCTGGGACGACATCGGAACCGTACCGCCGGACCTGGAGGGCGCCGCCGCGATGGGAGCCGCACGGTGAGCCGGGGCACGGAGCCGGTGGACCCGGGGGACGTCGACCTGACCGCGCGGTTCGGCCCGCTGACGCTGCCCAACCCGCTCACCACCGCCGCCGGCTGCGCCGGGTACGGGCGGGAGGTGGCCAGGTTCTTCCCGCTGGACGAGCTGGGCTCGGTCACCAGCAAGACCATCATGGCCGCCCCGCGGTCCGGGCTGGCCACCCCGAGGATGGCCGAGACCCCGTCCGGGATGCTCAACTCGATCGGGCTGCCGGGTGCGGGCGTCGACGCCTTCGTCCGGCACGAGCTGCCCTGGCTCGCCGAGCGTGGCGCCCGGGTGCTGGTCTCGATCGCGGGGCACCGGCTGGAGGAGTTCGCCGAGGTCGCCGAGAAACTGGGCGGCCGGCCCGGGGTGATCGGCCTGGAGCTCAACATCTCCTGCCCCAACACCGCCGACCGCGGCCTGCTGTTCGCCGCCAACCCGGCCACCAGTTACGACGTCGTCCGCGCGGTGCGCGAGGTGGCCGCGGCCGAACTGCCGGTCTACGCCAAGCTCTCGCCGGACGTCGCCTCGATCACCGAGATCGCCGCCGCCTGCGTCCAGGCCGGTGCCGACGGCCTGTCGATGATCAACACGGTCCTCGGCCTGACCATCGACCTGGACACCCTGCGGCCCGCCCTGGCGGCCGGCGCCGGCGGCCTGTCCGGACCGGCCGTCCGCCCGATCGCCGTGCGCTGCGTCCACCAGGTGCACGCCGCGATGCTGGCCGGCCGGATCCCGCCCGTCCCGATCATCGGCATGGGTGGGATCCGCAGCGGCCGGGACGCCCTGGAGTTCGCCCTCGCCGGGGCGAGCCACCTGGCCGTCGGCACGGCCCTGTTCAACGACCCCACCGCCCCCGTGCGGATCCTCGACGAGCTCCGCCGCGAGCTGGCCCGACGAGGCTTCGCCAAGTTCACCGACGCGGTGGGATACGCCCACCGCCCCGGCCCCACTGAAAGGCTCCCATGACCCTCGCCCCCTTCGGCGCTCGCCTGCGCCACGCCCTCGACACCCGCGGACAGCTCTGCGTCGGCATCGACCCGCACGCCTCCCTGCTGACCGCCTGGGGACTCGACGACGACATCGCCGGCCTGGAGAGCTTCAGCCGCACCGTGGTCGAGGCGCTGGCCGGGCAGGTGGCCGTGCTCAAGCCGCAGGCCGCCTTCTTCGAGCGCTTCGGCAGCCGCGGCATCGCCGTGCTGGAGCGCACCGTGGCCGAGGCCCGCGAGGCGGGCGCGCTGGTGCTCATGGACGCCAAGCGCGGCGACATCGGCTCCACCATGGCCGCCTACGCCGAGACCTTCCTCTCGCCCGCCAGCCCGCTGTTCTCGGACGCCGTGACGGTCAGCCCGTACCTGGGCTTCGGCTCGCTGCAGCCCGCGCTCGACCTGGCCCGGGCCAACGGCGCCGGCGTCTTCGTGCTGGCGCTCACCTCCAACCCCGAGGGCCACGAGGTGCAGCGCGCGGTCGCCGCCGACGGCGAGAGCGTCGCCCAGGGCGTGCTGCGCCGCCTGGCGGCCGAGAACGCGGGTGCCGAGCCGATGGGCTCCTTCGGTGCCGTGGTCGGTGCCACCCTGGCCGAGGCCGGGGTCGACCTGGACATCAACGGCCCGCTGCTCGCCCCCGGGGTCGGCGCCCAGGGAGCGACCGCCGCCGACCTGCCCCGGGTGTTCGGCGGCGCGGTGCGCCACGTGGTGCCCAGTGTGAGCCGCGACATCCTCAAGCTCGGGCCCTCGGTGACCGCTCTGCGCGACGCTTCCGCGCGCTTTGTCGAGGAAATCAGTGCCGTACTGGAAAAGTGAGCAGCATCACATCTGTTCGCAAAACCTGCTTTCCGGCGGTTGATTTGTCCGAAAAAGTCCTGGTCGGCCTCGGCTGACCAGGACTTTTCGTGTTCTTTTCCTGACGCGCGGGCTCAAGTTGGGTAGTGTCCGGCGATAGGTCACCAAAGGGCTTCGCCAGGCGTTGCTCTTGCAGGTCAGAGCCATTAGGTTCCACTGCAACCGGTGTCCTTGGCACCAACAGTCATAGCTCATCCCTTCCTTACACATCCCGAGGTGAACGGCGTGGCTCTTCCGCCCCTTACCCCCGAACAGCGCGCCGCCGCGCTCGCCAAGGCCGCCGAAGCTCGCCGGCAGCGTGCCGAGGTCAAGAACAAGCTGAAGCACTCCAATGCCTCGCTGCGTGACGTGATCAAGGCGGGCAAGTCCGACGACGAGGTCATCGGCAAGATGAAGGTCTCCGCCCTACTCGAAAGCCTTCCCGGCGTCGGCAAGGTGCGGGCCAAGCAGATCATGGAGCGTCTCGGGATCAGCGAGAGCCGCCGGGTGCGCGGTCTCGGCTCGAACCAGATCGCCTCGCTCGAGCGGGAGTTCGGCAACACCGCCTCCTGAGTCCGGCTGCCGGTTCGCGCCGTCCGGGCCCCCGTGGTCCCCGGAACGTCCGCGATCCGGGATAATCGGTGCATGAGTGAACGTCCGCGGCTGACCGTGCTCTCCGGCCCTTCGGGGGTCGGCAAGAGCACGGTCGTCGCTCATATGAGGCAGCAGTACCCCGAGGTCTGGCTCTCGGTGTCGGCGACCACCCGGCACCCGAGGCCCGGTGAACAGGACGGGGTCCAGTACCACTTCGTCGACAACGACGAGTTCGACAAGCTGGTCGCCAACGGCGAGCTGCTGGAGTGGGCGGTCTTCGCCGGCAACCGTTACGGCACGCCCCGCCAGGCCGTCCAGGAGCGGCTCGACCGCGGTGAGCCGGTGCTGCTGGAGATCGACCTGCAGGGCGCCCGCCAGGTGCGCGAGTCGATGCCCGAGGCGCAGCTGGTCTTCCTGGCCCCGCCGAGTTGGGAGGAGCTGGTACGCCGGCTCACCGGACGGGGTACCGAGCCGCAGCACGTGATCGACGAGCGGCTGGCCGCGGCCAAGGTGGAACTGGCCGCCGAGACCGAGTTCGACGTCACGCTGGTCAACACGTCCGTCGAGCAGGTGGCGACCGAGCTGCTAGCCTTGCTCGGTGTAGTCTGACCAGATCGCTGCCGTAGTGGCAGCACCGCTGATCTGATCGGCGTTTTCGTTTCTTAGCCACCGTTTCGGAAGGTTTTCGCGTGTCCTCTTCCATGACCGCGCCCGAGGGCATCATCAACCCGCCGATCGACGAGCTGCTTGAGGCCACCGACTCCAAGTACAGCCTGGTGATCTACGCGGCCAAGCGTGCCCGTCAGATCAACGCTTACTACTCGCAGCTGGGCGAGGGCCTGCTCGAGTACGTCGGCCCGCTGGTGGACACCCACGTGCACGAGAAGCCGCTGTCGATCGCGCTGCGCGAGATCAACGCGGGCATGCTCACTGCCGAGGCCATCGAGGCTGCCTGAGCCCGTCGTCGAAGGGGCCCGTCGGACTTCACCGTCCGGCGGGCCCCTTCGCTGTGCGACAGACCACGGTGCCGGTGGGAACTGATGCGCCGTAGGGTGGGCGTAACCCGTCCGGAGGAGAGAGACCCCATCATGAACGCTCGCCCGGAGCAGCCCGACGCCCCCCGCGTCGTCCTCGGCGTCAGCGGCGGCATCGCCGCGTACAAGGCCTGTGAGCTGCTGCGGCGGTTCACCGAGTCCGGGCACCAGGTGACCGTGGTGCCGACCGCGGCCGCGCTGCACTTCGTCGGCGAGGCCACCTGGGCAGCGCTTTCCGGCCGCCCGGCCGCCACCGAGACCTGGGAGCGGGTGCACGAGGTCCCGCACGTGCGGATCGGCCAGCAGGCGGACCTGGTCGTGGTCGCCCCGGCCACCGCCGACTTGCTTGCCAAGGCCGCCCATGGCCTGGCCGACGACCTGCTCACCAACACCCTGCTCACCGCGCGCTGCCCGGTGGTGCTGGCCCCTGCCATGCACACCGAGATGTGGGAGAACCAGGCCACCCAGGAGAACGTCGCCACGCTGCGCCGCCGGGGCGTGATCGTGCTGGAGCCCGCCGTGGGTCGGCTCACCGGCGTGGACACCGGCAAGGGCCGGCTGCCGGAGCCCGAGCAGCTCTTCGAGGCCTGTCGCCGGGTGCTCGCCCGCGGCGGCCTGGAGCGGGACCTGACCGGCCGCCACGTGGTGATCTCGGCGGGCGGTACCCGGGAGCCGCTCGACCCGGTCCGCTTCCTCGGCAACCACTCCTCCGGCAAGCAGGGCTACGCGCTGGCCGCCACGGCCGCTGCCCGGGGTGCCCGGGTCACCCTGCTCTCGGCCAACGCCACCCTGCCCGACCCGGCCGGGGTGGACGTGGTGCACGTCTCCACCGCGCTCCAGCTGCGCGAGGCCGCGCTGAAGGCGGTCCTGGACGCCGACGCGGTGGTGATGGCCGCCGCGGTGGCTGATTTCCGCCCGGCGGAGTACGCCACCGGCAAGATCAAGAAGGTGGACGGGGTGGACCAGCCGCCGATCACCCTGGTCCGCAATCCGGACATCCTCGCCGAGCTGTCCGCCGACCGCGGCAGGCCCGGCCAGCTGGTGGTCGGATTCGCCGCGGAGACCGACGACGTCCTGGCCAACGGCCGCGCAAAGCTGGCCCGCAAGGGCTGCGACCTGCTGGTGGTCAACGAGGTGGGCGCCGGCAAGGCGTTCGGGCAGGACACCAACGCCGCGGTGCTGCTCGGCGCGGACGGCGCGGAGGTGGCCGTTCCCGACGGGCCCAAGGAGGCGCTCGCGGACCGGATCTGGGACGAGGTCGTGGCCCGGCTCGGGTGAACTTCCGCCGGACTCCGGGCGGAGCCGTTCGGGCTGTGAGCGGAGTTTGGTCGAGTGGCGGAAGGTGAGTGATGAGTCTCAAGATTCCGATGTGACTGACGCCGACCGGTAGCTGACCGTTACACTCCAGGAATCAAGTCTTTCCGGATGCCTCCGGATCCCCGGAGGCGTTCAGTCAGCAGCCGCTGCAACCCCAGGGAGCGCTGTGTCTCGCCGCCTGTTCACCTCGGAGTCCGTGACCGAGGGGCACCCCGACAAGATCGCTGACCAGATCAGCGACACCATCCTGGACGCTCTCCTCAAGGAGGACCCGACTTCCCGGGTCGCCGTGGAGACGCTGATCACCACCGGCCTGGTCCACATCGCCGGTGAGGTCACCACCAAGGCGTACGCGCCGATCGCTCAGCTGGTCCGGGAGAAGATCCTGGAGATCGGGTACGACAGCTCCAAGAAGGGCTTCGACGGCGCCTCCTGCGGCGTGTCCGTCTCGATCGGCGCGCAGTCCCCGGACATCGCCCAGGGTGTCGACACCGCGCACGAGCACCGCGTCGAGGGCGAGGACGACGAGCTGGACCGCCAGGGTGCCGGCGACCAGGGCCTGATGTTCGGCTACGCGTGCGACGACACGCCCGAGCTGATGCCGCTGCCGATCACCCTCGCGCACCGCCTCTCGCGCCGCCTGACCGAGGTCCGCAAGAACGGCACCATCCCGTACCTGCGCCCGGACGGCAAGACCCAGGTCACCATCGAGTACGACGGCGACCGCGCGGTCCGCCTCGACACCGTGGTGGTCTCCACCCAGCACGCGTCCGACATCGACCTGGACTCGCTGCTCACCCCGGACATCCGCGAGTTCGTCGTGGAGCCGGAGCTGAAGGCGCTCGCCGACCAGGGCATCAAGCTGACCACCGACGGCTACCGCCTGCTGGTCAACCCGACCGGCCGCTTCGAGATCGGCGGCCCGATGGGTGACGCCGGCCTGACCGGCCGCAAGATCATCATCGACACGTACGGCGGCATGGCCCGCCACGGCGGCGGCGCCTTCTCCGGCAAGGACCCGTCCAAGGTGGACCGCTCGGCGGCGTACGCGATGCGCTGGGTCGCCAAGAACATCGTCGCGGCCGGGCTGGCCCGCCGCGCCGAGGTGCAGGTCGCGTACGCGATCGGCAAGGCCGAGCCGGTGGGTCTGTTCGTGGAGACCTTCGGCACCGAGACCGTTCCGGTGCTGAAGATCCAGGAGGCCGTCACCAAGGTGTTCGACCTCCGCCCGGCCGCGATCATCCGCGACCTGGACCTGCTGCGGCCGATCTACTCGCTCACCGCGGCCTACGGCCACTTCGGCCGGGAGCTTCCGGAGTTCACCTGGGAGCGCACCGACCGCGCCGAGGCGCTGAAGAAGGCCGTCAGCGCCTGATCCGTCACCACCGCGTGCCCCGGGCGGCGGTCACCCCTCTCGCGGGGTGGCCGCCGCCCTGGTCTTCCCGGCGGGGCTCCCCCGGCAGCGGACAAGGCCCGTCGGGGCCCCGGATCCACCGCCGGAGGGTGCCGCCGCCATGGCTGCGGCCCGGGCGTTTTGCCACGTTGTCGGTGGTGGGGGCTATGTTGGGCAGGCCCGGGGTGGTGGGTGTGTGGAGGGCGGATGAGCAGGACAGACGGTGCCGGTGAGCAGCTGGCGTTCATCCGGGAGACGGTCCGCAGGGCCAAACCCCGGACGTGGCGCGGCGCCCAGCTGGCGGATGACCTGCCGGTGGCGCGCGTACTGGTCGACAAGGGCCTGCTCCACCTCGACCAGTACTTCGACTACGCCGTCCCCGCCACCATGGCCGAGGAGGCGCAGCCCGGCGTACGCGTCCGGGTCCGCTTCGGCGCCCGGATCGTCGCGCCCGGCCGGCGCGAGGGCGGCGAGTTGCACAGCGGCTTCATCGTCGAGCGCCGGGCCGACTCCGACTACGCGGGCCCGCTCGCCCCGCTCGCCCAGGTGCTCTCCCCGGAGCGGGTGCTCACGCCCGCCCTGCTGCGGCTGTGCCGTTCTGTCGCCGACCGGTACGCGGGCTCGCTCGCCGATGTGCTCCAGCTGGCGATCCCGCCCCGGCACGCGGGCGCCGAGTCCGAGCCCTCGCCGAAGCCGCTCCCGCCGCCGACCCGTCCCGAACCCGGCAGCTGGTCCCGCTATCCGCAGGGCGCGGAGTACCTCGCGGCGCTGGCCCAGGGGCGTTCGCCGCGCGCGGTGTGGACGGCGCTGCCCGGTCCGAGCTGGCCGGAGGAGATCGCCCGGGCCGTCGCCGCGACCCTGGCCGGCGGCCGGGGAGCGCTGGTGGTCCTGCCGGACGGCCGCGCGGTGGCCCGGGTCGACCGCGCCCTCACCGAGCTGCTCGGCGAGGGCCGGCACGCCGTGCTGGCCGCCGACCTCGGGCCGAAGGAGCGCTACCGGCGCTGGCTCGCGGTCAGCCGGGGCGCGGCGCGGGCCGCGATCGGGACACGGGCCGCGGTCTTCGCCCCGGTCCGGGACTTGGGTCTGGTGGTGGTCTGGTCGGACGGCGACAGCAGCCACAGCGATCCGCGCTCCCCGCACCCGCACGTCCGCGAGGTCGCGCTGCTGCGGGCCACCGAGGAGAACACGGGCGTCCTGCTCGGCGGGCTGTCGATGACGGTCGAGGCGGCGCAGCTGCTGCGGACGGGCTGGGCGCGCCCGCTGGCCGCCGGGCGGGAGACGGTCCGTGCCGTCGCCCCCCGGGTCCGGACGGTCACCGACCAGGACCAGGCGCGGGACGCGGCCGCGCAGGCCGCCAGGCTGCCCTGGCTGGCCTGGGAGGTCGCCCACGAGGCGCTGAAGCACGGCCCGGTGCTGATCCAGGTGCCCCGGCGCGGCTATGTGCCGAGGCTGTCCTGCGGCCGGTGCCGTACGCCCGCGCGGTGCCGGCACTGCGGCGGGCCGCTGGAGGCGGGGTCCGCGGGGGCGCCGCTGGACTGCGGCTGGTGCGGACAGCCGGAGGCGGAGTGGCACTGCGCCGAGTGCGGTTCGTTCCGGCTGCGGGCGCAGGTGGTCGGGGCGCGGCGGACGGCCGAGGAGCTGGGCAAGGCCTTCCCGCGGGTGCCGGTGCGCACCTCGGGACGCGACGCGGTGCTGGCCACGGTGTCCGGGGAGCCAGCGCTGGTGATCTCCACACCGGGCGCCGAGCCGGTCGCCGAGGGCGCCGGGTACGCGGCCGCGCTGCTGCTGGACGGCTGGACGCTGCTGAACCGCCCCGACCTGCGGGCCGGGGAGGAGGCACTGCGGATGTGGACCGCCGCCGCCTCGCTGGTCCGGCCCGCCGAGCAGGGCGGCACGGTGGTGGTGGTCGCCGAGGCCACCGCGCGGCCGGTGCAGGCGCTGGTGCGGTGGGACCCGGCCGGCCACGCCGGGCTGGAACTGGACGAACGGGCGCAGCTGCACTTCCCCCCGGTCTCCCGGATGGCCTCGGTGACGGGCACGCCGAACGCGGTCGCGGACCTGCTCGCACTGGTCCGGCTCCCCGAGGGGACGGATGTGCTCGGGCCGATCGAAGTGCCCGGCGGGCGGGGGGAGGAGCTGGAGCGCGCGCTGCTGCGGGTCGCGCCCGGGCAGGGGTCGGCGCTGGCGAGCGCACTGAAGGCGGCGCAGATCGCCCGGGTGGCCCTGCGGACGTCGGATCCGGTCAAGGTGCGGATCGACCCGCTCGACATCGGCTAAGACCGACCGGCACGCGACGCCGCGGGCCCTATTGCCGGTCGGTCCAAGTCCGCCAGGGGGAGGAACGGGTGCTCGGGGTGCGGGGAAGCGCGCGAGGCGGCCGGCGCCACGTTGCGCCGAGCCGCCGGTCGGTGGGCTGCACCGCCTCCGGGCCGGGAGGGGCGAGACGCTCCTCCGGGGAGAGGTGCGGCGCAGCGTTCCTCCGATTCGCGCGGTTCCCCGCACCCCCATGTGCTTGCCCGGCTGCCCGGGCGAAGCCCGGCCAGGTTTCAGCCGGGTCCGGCTAGGTTTCAGCCGGGTCGGGTCGGGTCGGGTCGGGTCGGGTCGGGTCCGGCTGGGTCCGGCTGGGTTTCAGCCGCGGAGGGGGATGCTCTGGCGCTCCAGGCCACCCTGGCGGGCGGCGGGGACGGTGCGGGTGAGCGGCTGGCCGCCCGCGGGTAGGTCCTCGCCGCGGTCCGGGCGGGCGGGCCCGGGGACGCCCGGGGCCGGTACGGCGGCTGCGAGCAGCTCGCTGCTCGGGCGCCGCATGCCGTACCGCCGGTGCACCGCCTGCTTGGTGACGCCCAGCGCGGAGCCGACCGAGTCCCAGGAGAAGCCCAGCGCCCGGTCGAACTCGACGGCGGCCGCCACCAGCGTCTCGACGCTCTCCCGCAGCTCCTGGGCGAGCCGCACGGTGGGGGCGGGCGCCCGCCCGTACACCACGAATCCGGCCGAGGTGCTGGGCCTGCGCGGCCGGTAGACGTTGCCCAGCTGGGCGGTGAGAGTGCGCAGCGCGTCCACCTGCCGCCGCACCCGCTCGATGTCCCGCACCAGCAGGTGCAGGCTGGCCCGCGCCCGCGCGTCGTGGTTGATCTGCTCGGCCATGGCCTTGGTGCCACCTCTCCGTACGGTGAATCCGGTCGGGACGCGCTCGCGTCCCGGTCAATCCCCCTTGACCAACGCCGGACAGGCGCCGGGGTCACGCGCACCGGCGAGACGGGATATGCCAGATGCTGGGCCGAACGGGCGTCCCGGATTGCATAGACTGCCCTGTGGCCTTCGCCGGCCGCCCGAACCAGACCCCCGCCGAACCGCGCCGAACCCGTACCGACAGGAGCCCCCAGCCATGGCGATCCAGCCGATCCGGATCTTCGGCGACCCCGTGCTGCGTACCGTCGCGCGACCGGTGACCACCTTCGACAAGGAGCTGCGCGGGCTCGTCAGGGATCTCACCGACACCATGCTGGACGCCCCCGGCGCCGGCCTGGCGGCTCCTCAACTCGGCGTCTCGCTGCGGGTGTTCGCCTACAACGTGGACGGTGTGGTGGGCCATCTGATCAACCCCGACCTCAGCCTCAGCGACGAGGAGCAGGACGGCCCCGAGGGCTGCCTGTCGCTGCCGGGGCTGCGCTACGACACCAAGCGCGCGTACGGGGTGGTCGCCAAGGGCTTCAACATGTACGGCGACCCGGTGACCATCGAGGGCACCCAGCTGCTGGCCCGCTGCATCCAGCACGAGACCGACCACCTGGACGGGATCATCTTCATCGACCGCCTGGACCGCGAGCAGCGCAAGGCCGCGCTCAAGGCGATCCGCGAGGCGGACTGGGGCGACGGGCCGGCGCCGACCGTCAAGATCTCCCCGCACAGCACCTTCGGTTCCGCCCGCTGATCCCCGTACGTTCCCAGAAAGGCACCCATGCGCCTCGTCTTCGCCGGCACCCCCGAGGTCGCCGTTCCCGCCCTGGACGCACTGCTGGCCTCCGACCGGCACGAGGTCGTCGCGGTGGTCACCCGCCCCGACGCCCCCGCCGGGCGCGGTCGCCGACTGGTCGCCAGCCCGGTCGCCCAGCGTGCCGAGGAGGCCGGGATCGAGGTCCTCAAGCCGGCCAAGCCGAGTGACCCGGACTTCCAGGCCAGGCTCACCGAGATCGCCCCGGACTGCTGCCCGGTGGTCGCCTACGGCGCGCTGCTGCGTCCCGGCACGCTGGAGATCCCCCGACACGGCTGGGTCAACCTGCACTTCTCGCTGCTCCCCGCCTGGCGCGGTGCCGCTCCGGTGCAGCACGCGCTGCTGGCGGGCGACGAGGTGACCGGTGCCTCCACCTTCCGGATCGAGCAGGGCCTGGACTCAGGCCCGGTGTTCGGCGTGCTCACCGAGGAGGTCCGCCCGACCGACACCAGCGGGGTGCTGCTGGACCGGCTGGCGCACGCGGGCGCCCGGCTGCTGGTCGCCACCATGGACGGCATCGAGGACGGCACCCTGCAGGCCGTGCCGCAGCCCGCCGAGGGGGTCACCCTCGCGCCCAAGATCACTGTTGAGGACGCCAGGATCGACTGGTCGCTCCCCGCCCTGCGGGTCGACCGGGTGGTGCGCGGCTGCGCCCCCGCGCCCGGCGCCTGGACCACCTTCCGTGGCGAGCGGCTCAAGCTCTCCGGGCCGGTCAGGCTGCTCCCGGCGGCTGCGGAGCTGGCGCCCGGCGAGCTGGCGGTCGCGAAGAACAGCGTCCGGGTCGGCACCGGCAGCCATGAGATCGAGCTGGGCGAGGTCCAGCCGCAGGGCAAGAAGCCGATGCGCGCGGCAGACTGGGCCCGAGGGGTCCGGATCGAGTCCGGCGAGCGGCTCGAGGGCTGACCGCCGGCGGTACGGTCGCGCGGTTCGACCATCGGTCGAATGGAGAGCCGATGATCAGCTTTCTGATGATCCGGCAGTCTGTCGGATGACAGTCAGCCGGTCCGATGAGTGGTAATCGAATAACCGGTTTCCCGGTGGTCCGATTGTCCGCCCCGTGGTTGTCCGGTTGTCCGTTCAATGAAAGTCGGTCAAGCGGACAACCGACTTCGTTGGTCAACTCCGCAGGCGATTCGGCAACCGACTACGTGACCGACTCCGCAGCCGACGAACTCACACGAACTCACACGAGCTCAGACCGACCCAGCAGATAACCAACGCAGCACTTTCGAGGCACAAAGTGAGCACCCCCAGCGCCAAGCGCGCCCCCCGCCCGCACCGCCGTCCCAAGAAGGACCCGGCCAGGATCGTCGCGTTCCGCGCCCTGCGCGCCGTGGACGAGCGCGACGCGTACGCCAACCTGATCCTCCCCTCCCTGCTGCGCGAGGCCGAGCAGAAGGGCATGGACCGCCGGGACGCCGCACTCGCCACCGAACTGGTCTACGGCACCCTGCGCCTCCAGGGCACCTATGACGCGATCATCGCGGCCTGCATCGACCGCCCGCTGCGCGAGGTGGACCCGCCGGTACTGGACGTGCTCTCGCTCGGTGCCCACCAGCTGCTTACCACCCGGATCCCCACCCACGCGGCGGTATCCGCCACCGTCGAGCTGGCCCGGGCGGTGCTCGGCGAGGGACGCGCCAAGTTCGTCAACGCCGTGCTGCGCAGGATCAGCGCGCACGACCTGGACACCTGGGTGGAACAGGTCGCCCCGCCGTACGAGGAGGACGCCGAGGACCACCTCGCGGTGGTCCACTCGCACCCGCGCTGGGTGGTCTCCGCGCTCTGGGACTCGCTCGGGCGCTGGCAGCCCGGGGCCAGCGGCCGGACCGCGATCGAGGAGTTGCTGCGCGCCGACAACGAGCGCCCCGAGGTGACCCTGGTCGCCCGCCCGGGCCGGGCGACGGTGGCCGAACTGCGCGAGACGCTGCCGCAGGCGCAGGCCGGACGGTGGTCGCCGTACGCCGTCGCGCTCGCCGAGGGCGGCGAGCCCGGGGGCATCGAGGCGATCCGGGAGAACCGGGCCGGAGTCCAGGACGAGGGCAGCCAGCTGGTCGCGCTCGCGCTGGCCAACGCCCCGGTGGAGGGCACCGACCGGCTCTGGCTCGACGGCTGTGCGGGGCCCGGCGGCAAGGCCGCGCTGCTCGGCGCCCTCGCCGCCGAGCGCGGTGCGGCGCTGGTCGCCTCGGAGCGGCAGCCGCACCGGGCCCGGCTGGTCGCCCGTGCGTTGGACGGCAACCCCGGCCCGTACACGGTGATCACCGCTGACGGCACCCGCCCGGCCTGGAGGGAGGGCTCCTTCGACCGGGTGCTGGTGGATGTGCCCTGCTCCGGGCTCGGTGCGCTGCGGCGCCGGCCGGAGGCGCGGTGGCGCCGGCGGCAGGACGACATCCCGGGCTTCGGGCCGCTCCAGCGCGAGCTGCTGCGTTCGGCGATCCGGGCCGCCAGGGTCGGGGGAGTGGTCGGGTACGCGACCTGCTCGCCGCACCTCGCCGAGACCCGGGCGGTGGTCGACGACGTACTGCGGTCGGAGACCGGAGTGGAGTGGATCGACGCCCGTCCGTTGCTGCCCGGGGTGCCGGCGCTGGGGGAGGGGCCGGACGTTCAGCTCTGGCCGCATCTGCACGGGACCGACGCGATGTACCTGGCGCTGCTGCGGCGCACCGCGTAGGGCCCTTCGGGGAAGGGGCACCCGCTCGGGGCCGCTCCCTGCCAGCCCGGCGGCCGCGACCGTCGAGGGGTCGCGAACTGCCGGGCGGTCGTGGACGGTTGGAGAGTCGAACGGCCGAACGTACGCGCAGCCGTCGACCCGGGACGCCTCGGGTCGCGGCGGCTCAGCCCCTTCCGGTGAACGGCATCGTGGTCGGCAGCACCGTCAGGGACTGCACGTTGGCGTCGAGCGGCATCGACGCCATCAGCAACACCGCCTCCGTGAAGCGCTCCACCGGGATCGTCGCCTCCACCGCCATGGTCCCGTCGGCCTGCATGGCGGGCGGCTGCGGGCTCCCGTCCACCGGGGCCACGTTGCCGACGTCGATCTGCCCGCAGGCGATCCCGTACTTCCGGCCGTCCAGCGACAGCGCCTTGGTCATGCCGAGGACGGCGTGCTTGGCCGCGGTGTAGGCGATGGAGTTGGGACGTGGTGAATGCGCGGACGGGGCACCGTTGTTGATGATCCGCCCGCCCATCGGCGACTGCGAGCGCATCGTGCGGAAGGCCTCCCGTGCACAGAGGAAGGTGCCGGTGGCCACGGTGTCCATCACCCGGTGCCAGTCCTCGACCGGCACGTCCTCGAGTGGCCTGCGCGGGGTGGGCGCGCCCGCGTTGTTGAACAGCAGGTCCACACGGCCGAACTGCCGGCGGACGCCCTCGAAGAGGGCCGCGACCTCGTCCGGGTCCCTGATGTCGGTCGGGATGGCGGCCGTCCGGCGCGGGTCGGCTCCCGCGAGGGCGATGGTCTCCTCCAGCGCGTCCTTGCGCCGGCCGGCCAGGGCGACCGACCAGCCGGCGTCGAGCAGGGCGAGCGCGGTGGCCCGGCCGAGTCCGCTGCCGCCACCTGTGATGACGGCGATCCGCCCGCTTCCCCGTGTGTCGGTGGTCACAGTGCCTCCGTTTTCAACCAGATCCTCAGCACGCGACGGGAGCCCGGGCCGGGTTCGTCGATGAACGGTGAACGCCCGTGCAGCACCCGACTGTTGCGGATGACCAGCAGGTCGCCCGTCGCCATGGACAGGTCGAAGGAGATCCCCGGCCGGTGGAGGACCTCGTCCAGGACGCCGAGGGCCTCCCACTGGCGCGGGCTCAACGGTGGGCCGCCCCGCTCCGGGGACGAGCGCACGGTGCGCGGCTGGTAGTAGCAGCCCGTGGTCCCGTCCTGCTGGGTGAAGAAGATCGGGGAGACGGTGACCTCGCCGCCGCGGGCGGTCCGGTCGAAGGTCCAGTCCTCGCCGAGCGTGGTGAGGGCGTCCGGCCGCTCCCGTGCGATGACGTCACGCACGTACCGTACGCTCGCCAGCTTGGTGTTCCCGCCGCCCCGGACGGCGGACTGCAGGCAGCAGAGCACCAGCAGGTCGCAGGTGTCGGAGTGGAAGCCGAGCTCGGTGGCCCCGTCGCCCTCCCGGTCGCGTAGCACCTGGGCCATGTCGCCCTGGGAGTTCTGGGGGATCGTCTCCCCGAACTCCCGCAGTACGAAGGCCAGTCCGGGGGCGATCTCGGCCTCGGGTACGGACGGATCGAGCAGGTTGCGGACGTGGGCGAGCCCCACGGACCGGGTGCTGCGGAGCACGGACTCACAGAGCCTCCGGTGCGTCTCCTCGGCCCGGTCCCACCACCGGGCCCGCGCGTCCGCCCAGAGGAGCCGGCGGTCGTCGTCGGTGAGCGACATCGACCAGGGTTCAGGTCGAGACGCCAGATCCGCGCCGCTCCAGCCGATCTCGGTCATCGTGTCATCGGACATATCGTGGACTGCTCCCTCCGTCATCGGTACCAGGTGCGTGGGCTGCCGCCAGGCCGGTCGGCGACCGGGTGGACCGCGCCGTCGAGGTCACGTCCGCTGGATTCCGGTCTGTGCGGGCGGCGCCGTGGTGTCCGATCCGCTTCCGGTGGCGGGACGGGCGTGTTCGTCACGTCCGGGCCGGCGGCCCGCGTCCGATCCGCTTCCGGTGGCGGGACGGATCGGGAGGTCGCCCGCGATGAACGCGTCCAGCCGCTCCTCGACGGGCAGCCGCTCGGCCAGTTCCCAGGCGAGCATGCGGTGCAGGCCGTCGAGGTGGATGAGACCGTCCCTGATCTGCAGGTCCGAGTAGTCGGAGTGCGGCACGGGGCGGGTGCTGAGGTAGACCGGGGTGAACGGTGCGTGCCGCAGCAGGTCGAGCTTGGCCGCGCACACCGGGTTGGCCTCGGTCCACTCCGCCCCGCCCGACCGGATGTGCTCCGCGGCCTGTGCCACCGTCAGTCCGGAGCGGGGGACGAGTTCGAGCTTGCCGCCCTCACTGAGGTGCCAGGGCAGGGCGACACCGAGCACCTCCGCCCGCGAGAGCCGTACCCGCCACCAGGTGCCGAGCAGCTGCTCGGCACGCTGGAGGTTCTCCTCCCCGTCCTGATTGCTGTTCGCCTCGTGCGTCCCTTCGAGCGGGTGGTCCCGGAGGAAGGTCTCCCGCACTTCGGCGAACGGGACAGAGCTGACGATGTCCACGGTGATGCCTTTCAGACGGTGCTGGTGTACTCGGTGAAGTGTCGCTCAGCGAACAGCTCCGGCCACCGACCGCCGTCCAGGTGGAGCTCCCGGGCCCGGGCGAGCATCTGACGCCAGAAGGGTTTGACCGGACGCCAGCGCGCACCCACCTGGCAGTACGAGGCGTCGACGAAGTAGCGCGGGCGGCCGGCGCCCGCCTGGGCCGGCCTGCGGGCGTGGAACAGCGCCGAGTTGAGCAGTACGGTCGAACCGGCCGGCAGCCGGTCGATGACGACCTCGCCGGGCAGCTCGGCGGTACCGAGGTGGGCGAGCGCGGTCTTGCCGGCGGACCGGCGATGGGAACCGGGCAGCACCGCCAGACTCCCGACAGTCTCGTCGAGGCCGCCGAGGTAGTGCAGCGCATGGACCATCAACAACAACGGGTCCTGCCGGTCGTTGGGCTCGCAGTCGTGGTGCCACGGCTTGCCGGCGATCCCGGGCTGCTGCCGGTCGATGTGCAGGTGGTGGAAGACGAACGGGGAGCCAATGAGCCCGGAGAGCGCGCGCAACAGCGGGCGGTGGGTGAGGAGTTCACCGTGCGCCGGCAGCTCCAGCTCCAGGACCGGTGGCGTGCCGTGGGTGACCGGATCGGCGCAGGCGGCTATCGAGTGCGCGCGCAGACCCTCGTCCACCCAGCGGTCCACCTCGGGCACGAGCCGGCTCCGGAGCGACTCCGGTACCAGCCCGGGGAGGACCAGGTAGCCGGACTCCGTGAACTGCCGCCTCCGTGCGGCATCGAGGGCCTCATGCCCTCCAAGGGACAGCGGCACGAATCGACCCACCCCTTTCACGACGACCCACCCCGTTCACCCGGCGGCGACGCGTCGAGCGGTACGGACCTCGGGTAATCCAACCGCCGCGGACGGGCACGGAGTGATCACGTTCAGTCAGCATCCGCGTGTTGGAGTCTGGGTTACCGGGATCAAGGCTCACAAGACCTGTGGTGAGCCCGTGGTCACGTTCAGGCCATCCGGCAGCTCAGGGCCGGTCCTTCGTCCGCCCACCGATTCCGCGGGCGGGTCGTCCGGCCTGCCGGACGGCGTATCCGCAGGCCGACGGGGGCGCTTCCGGGTGGTGGGCGCTGTCATCCCCGAGGTCGGTGGGGGATTGATGGGGTGTATCAGGATTTTTCGCTGATTCGCTGTCATGTCGGACGTCGAATTGCGGTGATCGGGTAGGGCGGAGATTCGGCGCCGGGTGAAATCCAACCGCTGAAGAGCGGGGCGACGGGTGAGTCGTCGTGTGCCCGTCTGGGCCGGTCGGCCCTTACTGGGAGGCGGGGGAGGAGGGTGGCGTCCGTGGTGGACTGGGCCGAGATCCGACGCTCGCGCCGGCATATGCCGATCCGGAGGCCGCCGCTGCTACCCGCGGCCGCCTCGCGCCCGTCCCGGACCGGTCGCCCGCGCCCCGGTCGGGTCGTTCACGTCTCGCAGAGCGCGGTGAGGATGCGCTGCAGCAGGCGGTCGAAGACGGCGTCCGGAGCGGTGGGTGCGGGGCCTTCGGCGAGGACCTGGGTGAGTCGGGGGTAGTGGCCGGTCGCGGCGACGCCCTGGAGGTAGCTCACCATGTCGGCGATCCAGCGGGGGGAGCGGCCGGTCGTCGAGTGTTCCCAGTCGGCGAACTGGCAGAGGAAGCCGTTGAGTTGGGCCATCGCCTCCATCTTGCCGTAGCCGGTCAGCTCGGTCGCGGCCATGACGCCGAGGAAGTATTCGGTGTAGCGCAGGCCGTTCGGTCCCAGCGAGGGGCGGGCGGCGATCAGCTGGGGCGCCCAGCTGTGGCGGCGCAGGACGGCGAGCTGCATGGGGCCAGTTGGTGTTGACCGTCTTCGCGGCCGGGGAGCCGGTGGTCGAACCGGCCGAACGACGGGTCGTGGCCACCTCCGCGGCCGGCCGGGACATCGCGCTGCCGCAACTGGTCCGCGAGCTCGACGCCGCTGGAGTGGCCGCTCAGGACGTGGCCCTGCGCACGCCCTCGCTGGACGACGTCTTCCTCGCACTCACCGCCGCACCCCGGAAGGCCGCCCGATGACGATCACCGCCCCCGCCCCGGTGTCCGCCGCCTCGCCGCGCCGGACCAGGCCGGCCTCCGACACCCTGACCTCCGCCGCCCGGGTCCTGCTGGCCTACCGCCACTCGCCGGGCCTGATCCTCGCCTCGCTCACGGTTCCCGTCGTGATGGTGCTGGTCTTCGGGTACGTCTTCGGCAGTGCGATGACCGTGCCCGGCAGCGGGAACTACCGCGAGTTCCTGATCCCCGGCCTGTTCGTGATGGTCGCCGTCAACGGGCTGATGCCGACCATGGTCGGCGCCGCCCGGGACGTCGGCCGGGGCATCACCGACCGGATGCGCTCGATGCCGGTCTCCCGTAGCGCGCTGCTGCTCGGCCAGGCGCTCGCCGACCTGCTGGTGGGCATCGTCGTCCTGGTCCCGCTCACCCTGGTCGGCCTCGCCGTCGGTTGGCGGATCCGCGATGGCATCACGTCGGCGCTCGGCGCGTACGGGCTGCTGGTGCTGTTCCGGTTCGTGATGACCTGGGTCGGCATGTACCTCGGGCTGGCCGCCGGGAAGGAGGAGGTCGCCGGCCAACTCTCGGTTCTCACCTTCCCGTTGGCGATGGTGACGAACGCCTTCGTGCCAACCGGAGGGATGCCGGGCTGGCTGCGCGCCGTCGCCGAGTGGAACCCGGTCAGCGCCGTCGTGGCTGCCTGCCGCGAGCTGTTCCACAACCCGGGGGCGGCCGGCGAGGCCTGGCCGATGCGGCATCCGGTCACCGCGACGCTGCTCTGGTCGGGGCTGCTGCTGGCGGTGTTCGCTCCGCTGGCCGTGCGCAAATTCGCCTCACACGGGCGGTAGTCGGCAGGTCGTTCGGGCTATGTGCTGGACAAGTCGGCCGAAGGGCCGAGGGTGACGGAGTGACTCCGCTTCCTCGTAAACGAGGGGGCTTCTCGCCAAGCCGGTTTGGCCTCGCGACGGACCGGCCCAGTTCGTACGTTGGCGGCTCCTACCGTGTCGGCGTGCGCCTGGTGGCCACAGCCGAGACAGTGGAACATCTCCTGGGCGAGCCGGTTCTCCTTGGCAGTGTGGCCGTGTGCGAGGCACTGCCAGGAGGTGTTGAGGGGGCCACGGAAATGACTTCCCCCCGCATTCTGCCTTGGTGGTGAGGACCGCGAGGAATATCCCCATCCGGCATCCGTGATCGACTTGTTGAGTCCGGCCTTCGCCGCCGCTCCGTTGGGCAGGAGGTGCCCGGCCGGTCGGGGTCGGGCTTCGCCTCCGGCGGGTGCGAGTGCTGAGGTCCTCGTGCGCGATGGAGTCGTGGCTTCGCCGACCTGAAGAACTGGGGGATCTTGACCAAGGTCCGCAGGAACGCGAAGCACGCCACCGCCCTCCGGCGTGCCCTGCTCGTGCTGACGAACGCCGAGGTCTCCCGCTGACGGACGATCACCACGAGGCGGTCGAGCTGCCGACCAGCACGAGTGCCGCGCCGCCCGCCCACACCAGCACCCGCGACCTGCAACTTTCAAGATGAAACGATTTCATTGCCGAAGAACACCTGGCACGCCTGTCCCCCGCTGAAGGCCAAGCACCTGAATGTGCTGGGCTGGTACGCCTTCCCCCCTCCCAGCCCGAGGCGGCCTTGCGGCCGCTGCGCGACCCGCAAGCGACCGCCCCGGACGAGGAGGAGACCGGGGAGAATTGGACGTGCCTCGGGCACCGCCCGGGGCACGTCACTGGCGGGATGCGGTCCGGCTCCACGCGGGCCCGGACCGCATCAACGCCCGCCGCGAGGCGACCGGGCCATGCGGACCCGTACCGAAGCCCGCTACCGGCACCGGCAGTTCGACGCGCCGAGCTCAGGGCCTGACCGCTGCTGCCGTGCACGCAGCGTTAGCGATAGCCGGGGTGATGCTGCGGGGGAAGCCAATCAAGCAGGTAGCTGTGTCGCCATGGGCGCCCTCTTCGCAACCGAACTTGGCATCATCGAAAAAGGCGTTGTTGGCAACGATGATGTCGACACACTGGCTGAAGGTGGCATGAGCGGTGCCACTGGCGAGCATGAGACCGCTCGTGGCGAGTCCGGTTGAAACCAGGACATGGCCCAGGATCTTGGGAAGTCGCATGATGTCCTCTGTCTGCTGTTGGGTTGGGGCAGGCGGCGACCGGCAGCCAGGCTCGGCACGCAGCAACCGCTATTAGTCAACTGACACCACTTCCTCGGGGCACTACCGGTGGCTCGCCGATCTGTGGCAGGAATTCGCTCGATCGAGGCAGAGTCGCCCTGCGAATGTGCAGTCTGTTGTCACCTGGTGGTCCGGCGATGTCACTGGCTCTGGATGGTGGCGGAGCTGGGGAGTGCCGTCGGCGGGGGAGTGGCTGGTGTCACTGTGGCGGTTCCTTGGTGACAGCTTGTGGCATGACCCGGTGACAGAGGCGTGCAGATTCCCATGCCTTCCTGTCCGAGGCATTGCCGGTCGGATCCCCGTGCAGCCTGCACTGCGGTCGCTCCACAGCCGGCTCGGCTGAGGCAGAATGCTCCGGTGCCACGGCGGTGAACTGTCCACAGACGATCTCCTGCGAGCGATCACGTCTGCGACCGGCCCGAGCATCCCTGCCCGCTCTCACGCCAGGGCCGTGACCAGCGGATTCAGGATGGAAATAGCTCAATGGCCTTGCGACGGCGCCGGCTGCCGCGCTTGCACCTCTGAGGGCCTGCCGAGCGGCTTGCAGCTTCTCGGCGGCCCTCGCACCGCGGGGCGTCGCCCAGTTGTCTAAACAGGACCGCTCGGCCACCGGCCGACCGTCTGGTCTGTTCGGATGCCACCTGTGGGCCATACCGGTCACCAAGGGCGAGGGTATCCGAAGCGAAGGGTGCGGGCCGGTACAACGTCGTTGTGGGGCGCTGGCGTCCCGCCGCTTCCGGGCAGGATCGCCAGGACGGTGAGGCCGTTGCTCCGATTCCGCGCAGGTGAGCAGCAGAAGGAGGAGGGACGTGCCTGCAGCCGTGGGTGCCTGGCGTCGCTGGATGGCGGCCGCGACGGTGATGGTGACGGTTGGTGCACTTGGCTTGCTCGGGGCAGGCATGTCCGCAGCGTCGGCCCCGATGGGGTGGGACGGTGCCCAGTGCGCGACCCAGCCTGCTCCGCCGGCGACGAGCGTACCGCCACCGGTCACCTCCGGTAGCGATGTGTGGAGCTTCGTGTCCGCGCCGAAGCTGCATCCCATGCGGGTCACCGTGACCACGCGACGGCCAGGCAGGGCCGCGGGGGACGTCTTCGTCGCCCCGTACAACCTCACCCAGGCGGTCGGCCAGACCGGGTCGCTGATGCTTGACGACTCCGGCGATCCGGTCTGGTTCCGCCCGCTTCCCGTCGCGAACCTCGAGAACGGCGACTTCCGGGTGCAGACGTACCACAACCCTCGGGCCGGCGTCAGGCAACGGGTGCTGACGTTCTGGCAGGGAACCATCGCGATTCCCCCCTATTACACCAACCTGCCCGGCGGTGCCCCCGAGCCGGGCGGCTGCTACTACATTTACGACGACCACTACCGTCTGCTCAGAACGGTCTTCGCCCGGCACGGCTTCTACGCTGACTTCCACGAGTTCCTCCTGACGCGCAGGGGGACTGCGCTGTTCATCGCGTCCAAGCCGGTCCCCATGGACCTCACCCCGTACGGGGGACCGAAGAACGGAGCCATCGAGGACAGTGAGATCCAGGAAGTCGATCTCGCGACCGGGAAACTCGTCTTCTCCTGGGACATCCTGGACCACGTGAACCCGGCGGACTCCGAGGTGTCGGCCTCCTCGGCGTCCTCGTCCGGCGGGGTGTGGGACGCCTACCACGTGAACTCGATCGACGAGGGCCCCGAGGGCCAGCTGCTGATCTCGGCCCGGAACCTCTGGGCGGTCTACGACGTCGCCCGGCGGACTGGCGACATCCGCTGGCAACTCGGCGGTAAGAGAAGCGACTTCAGCTTCGGGCCGAACGCTGACTTCTACTGGCAGCACCACGCCCGGTTTCGGCCGGGAAACCGGGTCAGCATGTTCGACGACGGCTGCTGCGACCAGCCGGACGGCGCCCCCGAACAGCAGTCACACGGATTGATCCTCAGCCTCGACTTCCACAACCACCGTGCGACCGCGGAGCGGACCTACTACCACGCACCGGGGTTGTACGCGGCGTCCCAGGGGGACACCCAGGCGCTCACCAACGGTGACGAGTTCGTCGGGTGGGGGCAGGAGTCGTACTACTCGGAGTACAGGGGGGGCGGGAACACCGAGGGCGACGGCTCGAAGAACCTTCTCTACGACGCCATGATGCCGGGCTCCGACATCTCGTACCGGGCGTTCCGCCACGAGTGGGTCGGCAGGCCGTGGTATCCGCCCAGTGCGGCGGCGCGCGACGGCAGCGGCGGGCGAAGCGTCGTTTACGCCTCCTGGAACGGCTCGACGCAGACCAGAGCGTGGCAGGTGCTTGCCGGACCGGACGCCCGTTCCCTGTCGGTGGTCGTCGACCACGTCGACCGGACCGGCTTCGAGACGGCCGTCACGACGGACAACCCGGGACCGTACTTCCAGGTGAGGGCGCTGAACTCGAAGGGGGAGGTCCTCGGGACGTCCCACGTCGTGACCCCCTCCGGCTGACGGCCGGTGTCTGCGGTGCGCGGTGAAGCATCGCTACTGCTGTCTGCCGAGGCGCCGCTGTAGTTGAGGTTGCCCGAGCACTCGACGCGCCAGCAGTGGATCCCGGCGGTGATCGGCCGGAACCTCGGTGAGGTGGCGGCGGTCGCCGATGTAACGCCCCGTGCCACTGTCCGTCCTCGTGCGTGTCTCTGGCGTTCGCTGGTCGATCGAGGAGTCCTTCCAGGCCGCGAAGGGACAGGTCGGGCTTGACCACTACCAGGTCCGGCACTTCACCTCCTGGCACCGCCATATCGCCCTGGCCACGCTCGCCCTAGCCGTCCTCGCCGCTCATACGGCCAGAGCGAGCACCCCATCCAGAGACCACCTCACGAGCACCGACCGCCCTCACCGCCAACGAAATCCGCCGTCTGTTCGCCACACTCGTGCTGGCCCCCGAACCCTCGCCAGCCCGGACGCTTCACTGGTCCATCTGGCGACGAGCACACCAAGGCCGTGGGCTGCGGGAAGGTGACGTAGTGCGGGTGTTCAACGACCGGGGCGCCTTCCTCGCGGGAGTGCGGGTCGCCGATTCCGACACGCTGCTGCCCGGGGTCGCCCAGATCGCCATTCGGAGCCTGGTACGACCCGTTGACTCCAGGCATGCCCGGTGCGCTGGAGAAGCACGGCAACCCGAACGTCGTCACCCTCGACAAGGGAACCTCCCGACTCTCCCAGGGCTCGGCCGCCCAGACTTGCCTGGTCGAGGCCGAGCGCTACGACAACCCGCCCCCGGTCACCGCCTTCGACCCGCCCCCGATGGCGGAGCCGGAGCGGTAGGCCACCGAAGCCGTCGATGTACTCGGAGACAGGTGCGACTGGCCTGGGAGCCGGTGACACCCGTGCCTGAGAGCGTGGCGGCGAGCTGCCGCAGGTCGTGGGTGGTGATGTGGGTCAGGTCAACCTCCTCGCGCAGCCCGGCTTCTTGCCCACCTGCAGCAACAGCTCCAGCCGCTCCCCCCGGCCGTTCTTCCGAATCCCGGCTGATGCGGTGAGGGGCCGGGGCCTCCGCTCCTCGGGGGCCTTCCGACGTCCGGGTCGACAAGCACAACGATCTACCCCAAGGAGTCCCCACCCCTTTCGGAGCCGTGGACCCGGCGCCCACCCGACGCGACAGCCGGGCCACCATCACGCCCACCGGCCTAGGCAAACAGTTCGGAAATCAGAAAACGGCTCGCCCGCGAGGCTGGCGAGCCGTCATGTGAGATCGAGGCTAAAGGCAGGCGTGCAAACATCCGTTCGTATCCAAATGCATAGGCGTGGCGCGAAAGGGTGCAGACCTACCGCGAGCTAATAATGGAAAAGTGGAGCGAATTGGACAAGTCGATCGCTCCGCCGTCGTGCGCCTCGAAGATGCCGCAGCGGCCGGGCTCCGGCAGCGGTCAGGAGGTCTTCGTATGGCGAAGCGACCATCCAGTGGAGACAGGAGAAACCTTCATGAAGCACGCACACCGCCCCACTCGTCGGCGGCTGGCGGCTCTGACCGCTGTCGCGGCCGCTACCGTTCTGCCGATGGTGGCGTTCGTCGCCCCGGCGCAGGCCCAGGTTCCCGGGCCCGTGCTGGTGGTCCAGAAGTTCAACAGCCCGGAGACCTTCGAGCAGGGCGACAGGGCCCGCTACACCGTCGTCGTCACGAACGTCGGAACCCAGGACACCCCCGGCGGCATCACGGTAGTCGACACGCTTCCCACCGGCCTCACCCTGGCCAGCCCGTTCCCCGCCTCGGACGGCTGGAACTGCTCCGCCCTGAGCTCGACCCTGCTCGAGTGCGACAGTACAGCCCCTGTGACCGCCGGGACGTCCGCCCCTCCCCTGACCATCCCGGTCGTGGTCGACCGTAACGCCCCCTCCGCGGTCATCAACACGATCCGGGCGGGCGACGGCGACGGTGTGGCCGGCGAAACCAACTTCGATCTGACCGTCATCAGGGACGGAAGGGACGGTCATCACCACGGGGCATAGACCGATCGATGGGTCGGAGGAGACCTCCAGCAGGCTCTTCTGCGGGTGAGGGGCGTATCCGTGGTCTTGCGTAAGTCCCTTGTGGTCATTAAGTGCTGAGCTGGACCTCGAAGAACATGGAAAACTGGTTCAGCACCTACTTGGACTGTGTGGCGACGTGATTGGCGTCGCGTGCCTTGGGGTTGATCAACTCCCGCACCGCGAGTAGAGCGTCTTCAGTGCAGCCTACTCGGATGGGGAACACCTGCGGTTGCGGGTGGCTTACCGCAAGCGGGAGTTGATCGACCCGAACATGTTCGTGGTGCCCGTGGCACCGTCGAAGACCCGCTGCCCAGTTGGTCCTGGGGGATCGACGGACGCCGGGGGTGCGGGCGTGATGTCCAGGCACTGCATAGCTGTGACGAGCGGCCGTATCGATGTTGTTCTGCGCGGCGGCTAGCGGGGCCGAATAGAACGATGGCGAGTGAGGATCTGATTGCCACTGAAGTGCTATTTACCGCCTATCTGAAAACACTTGACTTACCCTCTGGAGGTGGGCCAGGTGCTTGATCTCCGATGTCATCTTGTGCATCCTCTCTGGAAGTACGAGACCCCTATCGGTACACGTGATGCCCCGCCCTTCACGGCATCCCGCAGGGCGGAACATTGAATACATGCCTACCGGATAACTCCTGCGTGGTAGTGGCAGTCGGCTAGATGGGGAGGTGTCCTTGCCCGATGTGGACTCGCTGTCCGCTGGATTGCATGATCCGAGGGTTGTGTGTTGGTGGCGCCGGCACCGCCACCACTCCTGTTGCCACCGGATACCCGGCCTTCTGATGGAAAGATTGGAATTTCTGTAGGTTAGTTAGCCTCGCAGCAGTCCATCCTGGTCGGAGGCCAAGGCCTTTCGGAACGCTGGCCCTTTCGCCCGCCTGGGAACAATTGGCAATCGACCGCGCTAATCAACGTTCGATCGGGTCAATGTTGAGGCCTATCGGGTGACGGATTCGAATCTGAGGCGGTGTGGTCACGACAGAGAGCGAGTGGTGCGCGTACATGCTACTGCTCGGAGATCGCCCGGGGCTGTGTGTGCTGCTGAACTGGCTCACAGTGCCCGTGTCTTAGCCTCAGCTCTGCAGAAAGGTACCCTTGGTGAAGCATAACTCGCTTCGTAAATCTCGCCTCAGGGCCGCTACCGTGGTTTCGACGGCGAGCGCCCTTGCCATGTTGGTCAACGTGGCCTCGACCACGATTGCCGTCGCAGAGGCGATCGAGAAGTCCGATATCGGTCACGTTCACGAGGTGCCGGGCCCGAACGGTGCCCTGAGCGCCAATTTCGTCCCGCGGGCTTGGCGACAGTTTGGTGGGGGCCCGTTCGGTGGCGGCCCACAAGGCCCGCAGGGTGCGACTGGACCTCAGGGGCCGCAGGGTGTGACGGGGCCGCAGGGCTTCCAGGGTGTGACCGGTGCGCACGGTGTGACGGGGCCGCAGGGCTTCCAGGGTGTGACCGGTGCGCATGGTGTGACCGGTGCGCAGGGTGTGACGGGGCCGCAGGGCTTCCAGGGTGTGACCGGTGCGCATGGTGTGACCGGTGCGCAGGGTGTGACGGGGCCGCAGGGCTTCCAGGGTGTGACCGGTGCGCATGGTGTGACCGGTGCGCACGGTGTGACGGGGCCGCAGGGCTTCCAGGGTGTGACCGGTGCTCAGGGTGTGACCGGTGCGCAGGGTGTGACGGGGCCGCAGGGCTTCCAGGGTGT
>NZ_JBVIMH010000003.1:0-80744 GCF_055579945.1 Kitasatospora sp. NPDC032150
GCGTCAGCTCGCCCAGGTGCCCCGGCGCGAACACCCCCGCCGCTACCGCGACCACCCGCGTGATGACAGACTTCTCCTGCAACGGGACCCCTGTGATTGATCGACTTTCTTCGCCGATCGTTGATCTACAGGTGTCCCGTTGCCTTGTTCAAGCCCCTTGACCTGCGCACTCATGCCATAACGCAGCGGCGTTGCGGTGATGAGGTGCTGGCGATCTACCGGTGCGGGATCGAGGAGGGGAACTCCACCTTCGAGACGGCGGCGCCCGGCTGGGAGGAGTTCGACGCGGCCAAGCTGCCGGAGCACCGGGCGGTGGCGGTCGACGCCGAGGGCCGGGTGCTCGGATGGGTCGCGGTCTCGGCCGTGTCCGGACGCGCCGCGTACGCGGGCGTGGTCGAGCACTCGGTGTACGTGCACCCCGGGGCGCGCGGCCGGGGCGTGGCCATGGCGTTGCTGCAGGAGTTGATCAAGTCGACCGAGCGGGCCGGGATCTGGACGATCCAGTCGGGCGTGTTCCCGGAGAACACGACCAGTCTGGCGCTGCACCGCCGGGCCGGGTTCCGGGCGATCGGTGTCCGGGAGCGGGTCGGCTGCCATCGGGGCGTGTGGCGGGACGTGGTGCTGATCGAGCGGCGCAGCGCGGTCGTCGGGGGGTGCGGGCAACCCCGCACCCTTCCCCCCGGACCTGTCCGGGCCTCAGCGGACGAAGCGGGCCAGCAGTGTGGCCCGGTGGAGGGCCGCCTCGAGCGGGCCGCGGCGGAACCGGCGGGTCCACGTCCAGGCGAGTACCAGGGCCAGCGCGCTGAAGGCGGCCAGCAGCACGGCGGGTGAGCCGGGAAGGTCGTCCCCGCCCAGGGCCTCGATCAGCACGATGTGCCCGACGTACACGGAGAGCGAGAGCGCGCCCACGGCAGCGACCGGCGCGACCGGCAGCCGGGTGCCGACCGAGGGGCGCCGGGCCAGCAGCGTGGTGCAGGCGACCACGATGCTCACCGCGACGCCGAGCGAGCCCAGGATCTCGAAGGTGGTGCCGCTGTGCGGCGCCGCGGTGAGCAGCCCGGCGGGGTCGCCGGTGTTCACGGTGCCCTCCTCGGCGCCGTTCCACCAGTCCACGTCCGTGGCGACCAGCCGGCAGGCCAGCCAGGCGCCGCCGTAGCCGAGGCCGATCAGCGCCGCTCCCGTGGCGGCCAGTCGGGCGCGCAGCCGGGCGGAGGTCAGATCGAGCCGCCCGAGAGCCATGCCCCCGAGGACGAACGGCATCCAGGTCAGCGCGGGGTAGTTGCCGGTGAGCAGCAGGGCCACCAGCCCCTCGCCACCGCTGAGGTGGGCGATCGGATCGAGTGCGGTGAGCGGCTCGCTCCAGTCCCGGGTGTCGAGGCCGGCGCGGAGCACGAAGGACAGCTGCGGGCCGAGCAGCGCCCAGCTCAGCGCGGCGGTGGCCAGCGGGCCGACCGGCAGCCGGCTCAACGGCAGGGCCAGCAGGAAGTAGAGGCCGTAGTAGGCGAGGATGACGTCGACCGGTGCGTGCACCGCCGTCATCGCGCTGCCGACGGCCAGCAGGATCAGGGCCCGCAGCGCGATCCTGGCCGCGGCCTGCCGACCGGCCCGCCCGACCCGGGGGCTGCGCCCGGCGATCAGCGTCAGCGATACGCCTGCCAGCAGCGCGAAGAGGGCCGAGGCGCGCCCGTGGGCGAACTGGGCGGCCAGGCCGATCGGTCCGTCCTCCCCCTGCACCGGTCCGACGTGGGCGGCGAACATGCCGAGCACCGCCAGGCCGCGCGCCAGGTCGAGGCCGGCCATGCGTCCTGTGGAGGCCGAGTTCGTCGGCCCGGTGGCGATGTTGGTGACTGCATCAGCGGACATGACCCCAGTCTTGGGCCTCCGCCGGCCGGTACGTACATCCATGGGAGGGAAATCGTCCCGCCGGTCAGCAGGGAGTGCGGCGGAGCGCGCGGCGCGTGCAGCAGAACGGCCGCGCGCCCCGGCGGTAAGTGCGCCCCGCAGCTGCGAATGTGCAACTAGTTGCATATCTGCACCCGCCCGCCCTACCGTGAGGCGACGACTTCGCGCGAGGAGGCGCTGGATGACCGCGTACCCCCACCTGCTGAGCCCGCTCGACCTGGGGTTCACCACGCTCCCCAACCGGGTGCTGATGGGTTCGATGCACGTCGGCCTGGAGGAGGCGCCCGGCGGCTTCGAGCGGATGGGCGAGTTCTACGCCGCCCGGGTCCGCGGTGGCGTCGGGCTGATCGTCACCGGCGGGATAGCCCCGAACGAGGAGGGCCGTCCCTGGAGCGGCGGCGCCAAGCTGACCTGTGACCAGGAGGTGGCGCAGCACGCCGTCGTCACCGCCGCCGTGCACCGCGAGGGCGGCCGGATCGCCATGCAGATCCTGCACTTCGGCCGCTACGCCCACCACCCCGACCTGGTCGCGCCCAGTGCGCTGCAGGCGCCGATCAGCCCGTTCACCCCGCGTGCGCTCACCGACGACGAGGTCGAGCGGACCATCGAGGACTTCGTCCGCACCGCCGAACTCGCCCGCCGGGCCGGGTACGACGGCGTCGAGATCATGGGCTCCGAGGGTTACCTGATCAACGAGTTCATCGCGGCCGCCACCAACCGGCGCGAGGACCGCTGGGGCGGCTCGTACGAGAACCGGATGCGCTTCCCGGTCGAGATCGTCCGCCGGGTCCGCGAGCGGCTCGGCCCCGACTTCATCGTCATCTACCGGCTCTCCATGCTCGACCTGGTGCCCGGCGGCTCCGGCCTGGACGAGGTGATCACCCTCGCCAAGGCGATCGAGGCGGCGGGCGCGACCATCATCAACACCGGTATCGGCTGGCACGAGGCGCGCATCCCCACCATCGCCACCTCCGTGCCGCGCGGCGCGTTCGCCTGGGTCACCAAGAAGGTGATGGGCGCGGTCCGGATTCCGCTGGTCACCAGCAACCGCATCAACACCCCGGAGATCGCCGAGCAGTTGCTCGCGGACGGCCACGCCGACATGGTCGCGCTGGCCCGTCCGCTGCTCGCCGACCCGGACTTCGTCGCCAAGACGGAACGCGGCCGGGCCGAGACCATCAACACCTGCATCGGCTGCAACCAGGCCTGCCTGGACCACACCTTCAGCGGGAAGATCACCTCCTGCCTGGTCAACCCCCGTGCCTGCCACGAGACCGAGCTGGTGCTCGGCCCGACCCGCCACCGCAAGCGGATCGCCGTGATCGGCGCCGGTCCGGCCGGCCTCGCGTTCGCGGTCTCCGCCGCCGAGCGCGGTCATGCCGTGACCCTGTACGAGGCGGCCGGCGAGATCGGCGGGCAGCTCAACATCGCCCGCCAGGTGCCCGGCAAGGAGGAGTTCGACGAGACCCTGCGCTACTTCCGCCAGCGGCTGGCGGCCGAGCAGGTCGAACTGCGGCTCGGTAGCGCGGTGACCGCCGACGCGCTCGCGGCCGAGGGCTACGACGAGGTCGTGCTCGCCACCGGAGTCACCCCGCGGACTCCCGAGATCCCCGGCATCGACCACCCCAGCGTGCTGAGCTACCTGGACGTGCTGCGCGACAAGGCCGAGGTCGGCGAGCGGGTGGCGATCCTCGGGGCCGGCGGCATCGGATTCGACGTCGCGTCCTTCCTCACCGACCCAGGGGACGCGGCGGCACTCGACCGCGCGGCCTTCCACCGGCGGTGGGGCATCGACACCGACTACCAGGCTCCCGGTGGTCTCGCCCGGCCGGAGCGGGCCGCCGCCCCGCGCAACGTCCACCTGCTCCAGCGCAAGACCAGCAAGGTCGGCGCCGGGCTGGGGAAGACCACCGGCTGGATCCACCGCACCGAACTCCGTCACCGCGGCGTCACCATGCTCTCCGGTGTGAGCTACCGGCGGATCGACGACGCCGGACTGCACATCACCGTGGACGGCCGCGACGAGACCGTCCCCGTCGACACGGTGGTCGTCTGCACCGGGCAGGAGCCGCGACGCGAGCTGTACGACGCACTGGTCGCGCTCGGCGTCCGGCCGCACCTGATCGGGGGCGCGGACGTGGCCGCGGAGCTCGACGCCAAGCGCGCCATCGACCAGGGCACCCGGCTGGCGGCCGCGCTCTGACCCCTGCGGTCGGGCCCACGTCGGTGGGGCTCTCCTGCGGTGCGATCGGGTATCCCCGCGTCGGGTGCCGATCCGTGCGTGGGGCCCGGCCGCTCGGCCGGCGAAGTCCGTGCGCCGGGCCGGGCTGCCGCCCTCCGAACGGCGCTCCGTGCTCCGGCCCGGGCATCCGTAGGATGCCCTGTGATACCCGTTGGCACCTGCCGGAGGCTCCCCCGACCATGTCGCTGCCGCACGCCATCCTCACCGCCCTGCTGGAGAAGCCGTCCTCGGGGCTGGAGCTGACGCGCCGGTTCGACAAGTCGATCGGCTTCTTCTGGCCGGCCACCCACCAGCAGATCTACCGTGAGCTGGGCAGGTTGGAGGAGGCGGGGCTGATCCGCGAACTGCCTCAGCAGCAGCCGGCCCGCGGCGGACGCAAGGAGTACGAGGTCCTGCCCGAGGGCCGGGACGCGCTGGTGGCCTGGGTCGGCGAGAGCCAGGACCCCAGGCCGGTCCGGGACGCGCTGGTGCTGCGGCTGCGCGCGGCGGCGGTGGTCGGTACGGCGGGAGTCGGCAGCGGGCTCGGTGACGAACTCCTCCGGCACCGTGAGCTGCACCGGCGCCAGCTCGCCGAGTACCGGGAGATCGAGCAGCGCGACTTCGTCTCGGTGGCGGACGACAGAGCCCGCCTGCAGCACCTGGTGCTGCAGGCGGGCATCGGCCTGGAGACGTTCTGGCTCGACTGGCTCGACCAGGCCCTCGCCCAACTCGCCGACGGCGACCTCGACGAGGAACTGGACGGTGACCTGGGGGAGACCTGAGCGGCGGTCTGTACGACGCTCAGTGCTGGGGCGGGATGATCCCGGTCAGCCACTTGAAGGTGGGGACCACGAGCGGCTTCCAGGTCGCGCTCAGGTGCGGCCCGTGGGTTTCGAACGGTGTCACCGAGGTCGGGGACTTCGCCGCCTTCTGCAGTGCCAGCGCGTCCTCCAGGCCGTCGCCCTTGTTACCGGTCTCGTAGAGGGCCACGTTCGGCGGGGTGGCCGCGTGGGTGAGCAGGTACAGCGGGTTGGAGACCTCCCGCAGGTGCGGGTCCTTCGCGGTCAGCGAATCGGACTCCTCCTTCGGGTCGTTGTAGCCGGACATGCTGATCGCGGCCCGGTAGCGGTTGGGGTGCGCCAACGCGAGCCTGGTGGCGCAGTGCGCCCCCGCCGAGTAGCCGGCCAGTGCCCAGTGATCGGGGGAGGCGTCCACCCGGAAGTTGTCCAGCACCATCTGCGGGACGTCCCGCGACAGCCAGGTCTCCGCGTTGACCTTGCCCGGAACGTCCGCACAGCCGGTGTCGGTGTTCTTGCCGAGCAGCGTGACCCGGGGCGAGACCAGGATGAAGGGTGCCACCTGACCGGACTTCATCAGCGGCTCCAACTGCTTGGAGACGTCCATGGTGCCGAACCAGGTGCTGGAGGAGCCGGGGAACCCGGCCAGCAACTCGACCACGGGGAAGGTCTTGTCCTTGTACGCGGGGTCGTCGTACTCCGGCGGCGTCCACACCAGGACCTCACCGTCCACTCCGGAGAGCTGGCCCTTGAGGTCGGTCTCCTTGACGTCCTTGGGGACCGCGCCGTCGTCCACCCCGTGGAAGGACTGGATCACCTTCTGCCGATTCTTGGCGGCACCGGCGTCGGCCGCGATGCCGTTGTCCTTGGGCGGCACCGGAACCGCCCGGACATGGCTGCTGGTGCCCAGCAGATCGCCCCAACTGTCGTAGATCAGGTTCGAGTTGTTGACCATCACGAAAACCATCAGCACGGCAGTGGACTGGCAGAACAGGATCGTCGTCAGATAGCCGAGGAACTGCAGCGGCCCGCGCTTGGCCTGCGATGCCCGGCCCCGGTTGCCGCGCCGGCTCCCCTGACCGCCGCCTCCTCGCCTTGCCCACTGCACCACGGCCAGCACGATGGAGGCCAGGAAGAGGACGATCGTGAGGATGAAGAAGGGAGTACCGGTCAGTTTCATGGCGTTCTTGTATCCAGCTCCTGTGCCGACCGGGCCACTTGCCCGGCTCGTACTGCGTTCGAAGAGTTCACCGGAAGTCGGTGTTCGGTTGCCTGAGGCGCGCAACCGGGCGGCCGCCCGGCGGCCTCGGCGCGTGTCGTCGGTGCCCGGCGGGTGGCCGTCGCCCGGCCCGGTGCCGTCAGTCGGTCTGCTGCCGCCGCCGTCCCGCCCGTTGCGCTAACCCAGGTGCGGCGGCGAGGGTGCCCGGGTGCGCGGTGTTCGACTGCGTGGTGTTCGGCTGCGCAGTGCTTGAGCGCCAGGTGCTCGGGTGCCAGGTGCTCGGGTGCCAGGTTTGCTCGGGTGCGCCGTGCCGAGGTGTTCCAGCTCGGCCGTGCGGCTGGCCGTGAGCCTCTCCACCGCCCCGGCGTGGTGGACTTGGGCGGCGAGCGCAGTACCGAGAACCAACTCAGCCTCCAGGGTGCGATGGCGGGAGGGAGCAAGCGGCGGTCCGCAGAGCCCTGCGCTCTCCCGGAGCACGTCCTCGGTCTCCGCCGGCCTGCCGAGGGCGGTCAGCGCGGCGCCGACGGGGACCACTGCTACCGGATGGTAGCCGCCCTGTCCCCGCGGAGACTGCTCAACATCATCCGGTCCGGCGACCAGGCCCATCTCCAATGCCCCCGTACGCGCGCAGCGGGCAACCACGCCGCTGATCCACACTACTGATGAGAACTACCGAAGAACGCCGGAGCGCGGCACCGACGGGCCCGGACGCCGCCGATCAGGAACCGACCGGCGGGACACCCTCCCACACCCGAACCGCACGCTCAAGATCGGGTCCGCCACTCGTCCGACCCACCGCCAAGTGCTGCCAAAGCACTCGCCAAGTGCCGGTCAGCTACGGCGCGATGGGTGGGCGAACCGGGAGCCGGCCGGCCTGCAACCCGCCGTGCCGGGCCCGGCGCGGCGTAGTACGGAGATCACGTGAGGCCGTGGAGGACATGAGTAAAGATGCCAACGATTCGCGAAATAGGGTGAATCGGCCGGACGGTGGCGGTGCCGGGCCGAGGTGACGGTGTAGGACGTTCACCAACGAGTTCGTCCACCGCTGGGAGCAACCCGTGCACATCGCGAAATTTCTGGCCGCTCCGCTGGCCCTGGGGCTGGCGCTGACCGCGACGACGGTGTCCGTCGCCGCGACGGCGTCGGCCGCCGCCCACCCGTCCCACGCGCGGTTTGCCCGCGCCGTCATGCTCACCAACGCGGACGACGGCCGCACCGTGACTGTGGCGCGCAACGACGTGATCACGGTCAGGTTGACCCATCTCCGGGATCAGGGGCAGACCTGGGTGTGGAGCGCACCAAAGGCCGGCGATCCCACGGTCCTCCAACCGCACGACGCCAGCACCTCTCCGAACGGAGACGCGTCGGCCGGATTCCAGGCGATCAGCCGCGGCACGAGTGACATCACCGCCTTCAGGCACTGCGTTCCCGACCCCGGTCACGTCTGTCCACGGGTCGTCATCCCCTGGCGGGTCACCGTCACCGTGAAGTGACGTAGCGCCCCGACGTCGCACCTGCCGGCGCCCGCGGGCAGCTCCTGGCCCCATCGCGCCGCGAGTGGCCGGTGCGGGGACTCAGCGTGCCTTCAGTGCGGCTTCGCAACTCCGGCAGCGACGGGTCCGCTGGGAGGGCGGGTACCAGGTGGCGCCCGGTTCGCCGGGGCTGTATGGCTCCCGCTCCAGGTCGCTCGTCGTGATGCCGCAGAAGGTGAGCGGGCCCGGATCCTCGGGTACGTCCGGATCGGCCGGGGCAGCGTGGACCCAGCGGATCCGGGCACCCACGTCGACCTCCCCGCTGTCGAGGACCTCGGTCGACGGTTCCAGCTCCAGTAACACGATCACACCACTCATGTCTCAGACCGTGCGGCAGGACACTGGCGGGCGCATCTCGGCGGGTCCCGGTCCGGCGCTCCGCCTCGCTACGCCGTGCCACCCTGCCGGGCGTGGGTGACGCCGCCGCTGCGGTTGCTGCCCACGAGGTACGGCAGTGTGGGCGGGACACCGCTCCCGGACGGATGTGAACGGTTCGGCCGCCGTCCGGACGGGCGGCCCGGACCGGAAGGGGCGACCTCGCTTCCGGATGAACCTGGCGATTCAAGGCGGTAATTCGCCCGCGCGGGAAAATCCGAATTTCCGCCTCTGGTGCCGCAAAAAGTGAAGCTCTGGCGCCAAGGACATGTCAAGTGACGTGGATCATCCGCCAGTTCGGGTCGCGCGGGTTTGGGCTGCCTGATGGGTTGTTTGTAGGGATATGTGCGAGATGGCCGCTTTGGGTGCCTCGGGGCAACCTGGACCACGTCGCTCCGTTGGAAGTGGGTGGCGGGGGGCGTGGGCGGAACCGTCCGGTCGTCCCGGCCCGCGGCGGAGACCGCCGCGTCGCACCCCGCGAGTAGTGCGGCCCGGCCGTCCGGGTTCAGCCGCTCGGCGCCCCCGGCGGCAGGCGCAGTCCGGGGGCCGGTTTGCCGCGGTTCGCCGTGGCTCAGTGCGGCGACCAGGTGCCCCCGACCGAGCGGCTCGGTGACCACGGCCGTCCGAGAAACCCCGTACCACCGATCACCGTACCCGCGTCGCTCCCATCGCTACAGGGTGCCCATGGGGCGAAAGGCCTTGGCGGGTAGTGGTGTTGATGACTGGTAATGGACAGTGGCTGGGCATGGTTCGCGGGTGGGGGATGGGTCATTTGGACGTTAAAGAAATGGTTAAGCTAAGGTATGCCTTAGCTAATCGGGCTGGCTCGGGATTCCGGTCGCGGATCCCGCCGGCTCGGTTTCGCCATGCCCCGCACCGCCCCCGTCAACCGTGGAGCCCCCATGTCTGCCCGCCGTTCCACCGCAGTCACGCTGCTCACACTCGCCGTGGCCACCGCCGTCCTGACCGGCTGCACGGAGCGGAAGAGCGACGCGGACCCGGCCGACGCGGTCCAGGTGAACGCCTCCGACGACGCCTGCGAGCTCTCGAAGACCTCGTTCCCGGGCGGCCATGTGCAGCTGGCGGTCCACAACAAGGGCTCCAAGACCACCGAGGTCTACGTCTACGCTCCGGGCGACCGGATCGTCACCGAGCGGGAGAACATCGGCCCCGGCACCAAGGTGACCATCAACGCCGAGATCAAGGCCGGCTCGTACGAGGTCGCCTGCAAGCCCGGCATGGTCGGGGACGGCATCCGGCAGAAGATCGCCGTCACCGGTGACGGCACGCCGGTCAAGAGCGACCCGCGCCTGGACGCCGCCGTCGCCGCGTACCGCAAGTACGCACAGGAGCAGGCCGACCAGACCATCCCGGTGGTCGAGCGGTTCGCCGCCGCGGTCAAGGCGGGCGAACTGGACCAGGCCAAGTCGCTGTTCGCCCCGTCCCGGGTCGGCTGGGAGCGCACCGAGCCGGTCGCCGAGAGCTTCGGCGACATCGACCCGAAGACCGACGCCCGCGAGGACGGCCTGGAGCAGGGCCAGCAGTGGACCGGCTGGCACCGGCTGGAGAAGTCCCTCTGGGCGGACAACCGGATCGGTGACGACGAGAAGAAGCTGGCCGACCAGCTGGTCGCCGATCTCAAGGACTGGCAGAAGCGGGTCGGCAGCGCCGGGATCACCCCGACCGGCATGGCCAACGGTGCCAAGGAACTCCTGGACGAGGTCGCCACGAACAAGGTCACCGGCGAGGAGGACCGTTACAGCCACACCGACCTCTCGGACTTCGCCGGCAACGTCGAGGGAGCGAAGAAGGCGTACGAGCTCCTGAAGCCGGTCGCCGCAGAGAGGGACGCGGAGCTCGCCGAGACGCTGGACGGCGAGTTCGCCGCGATCGAGGCGCTGCTGGCCAAGTACCGGCAGACCGGCGGCAGTTACGCCTCGTACGACCAGGTCGGCGAGCCGGAGCGGAAGACCTTCTCCGACGCGGTGAACGCGTTGGCCGAGCCGCTTTCCAAGCTGGCCGCCGCGGTCGTCGTCAAGTAGCCCCCAGCTCCTCCTCAAGCACCAGCACCAGTACGGAAGGACCCCGAACGCCGTGGACGAGCGGAAGCAGGCCGAGCAGAGCAGCAGTGCCCCCAGCAGGCGGTCCGTCATCGGCTGGGCGGGCGCCGGGGTCGCGCTGGGTGCGGCGGTCACCGGCTCGGTGGCGGCGGCGGTGCGCGGTGAGCACAGGGCGGTCCAGCTGGTCGACTCCACCACGGACATCCCGTTCTACGGCGACCACCAGGCCGGGATCGCCACCCCCGTCCAGGACCGGCTGCACTTCGCCGCCTTCGACGTCACCACCACCAGCCGCGACGCGCTGGTGCGGATGCTCAAGGAGTGGACCAAGGCGGCCGCCGCGATGACCGGCGGCCGCGAGGTGGGCACGGGCACCGCCGGCGCGCTGCCCGAGGCCCCGCCGGACGACACCGGCGAGGCGCTCGGTCTGCCCGCCTCCCGGCTGACCCTGACCATAGGCTTCGGGCCCGGCCTGTTCGAGAAGGACGGGGTGGACCGCTTCGGACTGAAGGCCAGGCGGCCCGACGCCCTGGTGGAGCTGCCCAGGTTCCCCGGCGACAACCTCGACCCGGCCCGCAGCGGCGGCGACCTGTGCATCCAGGCCTGCGCCGACGACCCGCAGGTCGCCGTCCACGCCATCCGCAACCTGGCCAGGATCGCCATGGGCACGGCGAGCATCCGCTGGTCGCAGCTCGGCTTCGGCAAGACCTCCTCCACCACCCCCGAGGCGCAGACCCCGCGCAACATGATGGGGTTCAAGGACGGCACCCACAACATCGCGGGCACCGACCGGGTGGCGCTGGACGAGCACGTCTGGGTCGCCCCCGGCGACGGCCCGGACTGGATGACCGGCGGTTCCTACCTGGTCGCCCGCCGGATCCGGATGCACATCGAGACCTGGGACCGCGCCTCGCTAAAAGACCAGGAGGACACCTTCGGCCGCACCAAGGCCGAGGGCGCCCCGTACGGCGGGCAGGACGAGCGGGACACCCCGGACCTGGCCGCGATGCCGGAGAAGTCGCACGTCCGGCTCGCCCACCCGGACAGCAACGACGGGCTGATGATCCTGCGCCGGGGCTTCTCGTTCACCGACGGCACGGACGGCCTCGGCCGCCTGGACGCCGGCCTGTTCTTCCTCGCCTACCAGCGCGACACCCGGAAGGCCTTCGTGCCGCTCCAGCAGAAGCTGGCCTCCCGTGACGCGCTCAACGAGTACATCCAGCACGTCGGCTCCGCCCACTTCGCCTGCCCGCCCGGGATCCGCAAGCCGGGCGAGTGGTGGGGGCAGGCCCTGTTCGGCTGACGACTTCCAAACCACCGACCCCAGGAGCCTCCCGTGTTCGGCAACTACCTGATCGGCCTGCGCGAGGGCCTCGAAGCCAGCCTCGTGGTCTGCATCCTGATCGCCTATCTGGTGAAGACCGGCCGCCGCGACCGGCTCGCCCCGGTCTGGGCGGGCATCGGCGCCGCCGTACTGCTCAGCCTGGCCTTCGGAGCCGTCCTCCAGTACGGCTCCACCCAGCTGACCTTCGAGGCGCAGGAGGCGCTCGGCGGCTCGCTCTCGATCATCGCGGTCGGCCTGGTCACCTGGATGGTGTTCTGGATGCGGCGCACCGCCCGTCATCTGAAGGCCGAACTGCACGGCAAGCTGGACGCCGCGCTCGCCATGGGCACCTTCGCGCTGGTGACCACCGCCTTCCTCGCGGTCGGCCGCGAGGGCCTGGAGACGGCCCTGTTCATCTGGACCGCCGTGCAGGCCACCAGCGACGGCGTCCGGCCGCTGGTCGGCGCGCTGCTCGGGCTGGCCACCTCGGTGGTGCTCGGCTGGCTGTTCTACCGGGGCGCACTGAAGATCAACCTGGCCAGGTTCTTCACCTGGACCGGTGCGATGCTGGTCGTGGTCGCGGCCGGCGTCCTCGCCTACGGCGTGCACGACCTGCAGGAGGCGGGCTGGCTCCCCGGCCTGCACGAGCTGCTCTTCGACATCAGTAGCACCATCCCCAAGGAGAGCTGGTACGGCACCCTGCTCAAGGGCGTGTTCAACTTCCAGCCGGACCCGACGGTGCTTCAGGCGGTGGTCTGGACGGTCTACCTGGTTCCGACGCTGTTGCTCTTCCTGCGCCGCGCCTCCGGTCCGGGCCAGGCGGCCAAACCGGTCGCGACCGCGACCGAGGCTTCCTGACGGTGGCCAAGGCCTGATCACCGTCAAGGCGGCCTGGCCGACCGTCACTTGAGAGCCCCCTGCCCGGCTTCGGAGCCGGGCAGGGGGCCTTGTCGCATCAGTCCCGCCGACCGGGCGTGGTGGGGACCCAGTAGCGCCGCACCCCGTCGCGTACGTCCTCCAGCCGGCCGCCGCAGGCCTCGATCACCTTGAGGGACGCCGAGTTGGTGCTGTCGCAGGTGACCAGCGCCGGATCGATGCCCATCCCGGCGGCGATCGGGAGCGCCGCGCGAAGCATCCCGGTGGCATGGCCCCGGCGGCGGGCGGAAGGCCGGACGTCGTAGCCGATGTGGCCGCCGAGCTCCAGCCAGTAGGGCGTGAGCCGGTGCCTGATGGCGATCCGGGCGAGGTAGGTGTCACCGTCCACGTACCAGAAGGTGCTGCACGGTACGTCGTACCGGAGCAGGCTGTCGGGGCCGCACGGGGTGCGGAACCGCTCGACGAACTCGGCGAAGACCTCAGGGTCCTCCCAGCGGTCGCCGTACTCGCGCAGGCACACTCCCGCGGTGGACTCGTCGTCCGGTCCGCCGTGGCCGAGGGCGCGGAACTCCGCCATGGCGGCGAGGAAGGAGGCATGGAACCGGGCATCGGGGGCGATGAGGTGCGGCACCGGATCAGTGTGGCGACTCATCGGCCCTGCCGCACACGGTTTTCAGGCGCGGCGGTCGAGATCCGTTCGGGCCGGGCCGTGACCCGTCGTCAGCTGCCCCTGCCTGAAGGGGCGGAAGACTCCGTGCCTATCATGCGCTCATGGGACCTTTGCGACCGGATACGGCTGAACTCGTCCTCGGCCTCGTGCTGTTCTTCCTGGTCTTCGGCATTCTCGGCATGGCCGTGCTGCCGCGGATCGAGAGGACGCTGGTGGAGCGGGACGACGCGATCGGCGGCGGGATGGATCGCGCGGAGACCGCCCGCGCGGAGGCACAGCGCATCTACGAGGAGTACCAGGCGGAGCTCCAGGCAGCCCGTCACGAGGCGTCCCGGCTCCGCCAGGAAGCCGCGGAGGAGGGCGCCGCGCTGCTCGCGGCGATCCGCGCCGAGGGGCAGCAGCAGCGCGACCGGATGGTGGCGGAGGCCAAGGTGCAGCTGGCCGCCGACCTGGTCATCGCCGAGGCCGAGCTGCGCGAGGACGTCATCGCCGTCGCCACCGAGCTGGCCGGCCGGGTCGTCGGTGAGCCGCTGGCCGACCTGCCGGGAACGCGTGCCGTCGCCGACGCGTTCCTCGCCGAGGTGGATGCCGGGGCCGTCGGCAAGTCCTGAGTACCGCGTACCGCGACCGACCGCGAACGACCGCCGGGCCGATGGGCTCGGCGGTCGTTCCGTGATCAGGGGAGGCTCTCGGAACCGGGGAGCACCTCCGGCCGGGCGAGCGCCAGGTTGCCGAAGCGGGCGGACCCGTCGACCGGGCGCGGAATCCCGCAGCCGGGTGGACGGTGCCCGTGACGCGAGGGCCGGTCGAGGCTCAGGGCATGGCCTCCGCGTGCACCGGGGTGCGCGGTGTCTGGTGACCGCCACTGGCCAGCATGCGGACCTCGCCGCGATCGCTGATCTCGGCTCTGACGATTCCGGAGTCGTCGGCATAGACGGGATGGCCGCCGGGGCCGTCCACGCCCGTGTCCTTGACGACGACCACGTCCTGCGGGCGATGGCTGCCCGGTTCGCCGGGGAACGTCAGTGCGTACCGTCGTACTCGACCCATGACCGGCCTCCTCAGCTGGCCCCACCGTCCATCGTACGGAGGGTGGGGCCGCGGGGAAGAGGTCAGTGCCGGTGGTGGTTGTCCGGCTGGGCCGGGTCGCCGGGGTGCTCCAGGCCCGGTACCAGCCGCAGCCGGTGCGCGCGGGCGTGGTCGAGCCAGCGGACGAAGGCGATCCGGCGGGCGGCTTCCAGCAGCTCCGGGGCCGGGTCGGACGGAGCGGCCGGGGCGACGCGTACGGTGAGCAGGGTGGCGGTCCAGCCGTCCACGCTGACCGTGCCCCCGGGGCCGGCCGTGCGCAGCGCGGCGGCCAGGGCGAGCGGCAGTGTCTGCGGCCGGGCGTCGAACTCCCCGTCCGGTGTGGAGATCCGCCAGATCGGCCCGTTCCCGTCCGGCCCAGCCCCGTCGGGTCGCTCCCCGTCCGGCCGGTCCTCGAGGGCGGAGCGGTATGCGGCGACCTCGGCGGGTGAGACCGTGACGTCGGCCGTCACCGCGCGGTACACGGCTCGTACGGCGGCGCTTCCCTCGAACGCGGCGGCGGCGATCGAGCCGAGCTCGACGGCGGCCCGCTGGTGCAGCCGGAAGGGTGGCGCCCCGACACGACCACCGTCCTCAGCCTCGCCGGCCAGTCCGCGTGCCGCAGCCTCGGCGGCACAGAGCCGCTCGGTGAGCACCACCTGGGCGACCCAGCGGGTCAGCTGCCGGTCCTCGGCGCTACCCGGGACGGGCAGCGCGGAGGACCGGGGCCCGTTGCGCAGGACGGTCAGCCGGCGGTCGAGCTCGGCCCGGGGCAGCGGCCGGCCGTCCAGCAGGCCGAGGATCCCGGGCGCGGAGTTCCCGTGCCCGTGCGGATGCCCTCGGCGCTGCCCGTGGCCGTCCGCCTGCTCGTGACCGGGCGGGTGCGGGTGCACGTGCAGCTCGCCGGACCGGCGCGGTGCGGCGCTCACGGGGCGATCACCAACTCGACGGTCGGCGCGTACTGGCAGCGGCCGAACCACATCACCTTCGCCAGTGCCCAGTACGCCCCGGCCTCGGCGCCGCGGGGGACGGCCACCTCGAACGCGATCGTCCGCTCGGCATCGGCCGGAAGGGTGAATCCGCGCACCGGTTCGGTGATCGCCTGCCACGTCCCCCACGGGGAGACCAGCTGCAGCTCGCCCCGGATCTCCCCCCGGGTGCGGTTGGCGAGCACGATGCCCAGCTCAGCCCGGCCACCCGGCGTCAGCCTCAGCGAGGTGCTGGTGACGTCCACCGCGAGGCCGGTGTCCCGGCCACCGGTGGCCTTGGTCCCCTGGGCCACGGTCCAGTCCTCCGGGACCTCGCCCGGCACCGGCAGCATCCCCGGCAGGTCACCGACCGCGATGGTGGCGACGTCCTCGAACGACTGCCCGGCGTGCTCCACCCGGGCGGCCGCGAAATACAGACCGGGTGCGGCGTTGGCCGGCGGCCGGAGCGTCACCGGGAAGCGGAGATGACCCGCGGCCTCCAGCCGGTACGGCCGGCGCCCGCAGCTGACTTCCCACCCGTCCGGCGCCAGCAGGCTCACGGTGCCCTCGACCGCCGTGTCGCGCAGCTGGGAGGCGAGCACCACCGAGACCTCCACCGGATCGCCGTCCGTGCGCAGCAGCCCCGGCGAGAGGCCGACCGAGACCGGCAGGTACCCCATCGGGGCCGGGCCCCGGTTGTGCAGCCAGTACCGGGAGTGCACGGGTTGCGCAGTCTCGGCGACCGGCCCGAGCTCCGCCGCCCCGGCCGCGGACCCGGTGGGCTCCGGCACGCCGACCACGGTCGCGACCTCCGAGCCGTGCAGCGCCGGGGCAGCCGTGAGCGGTTCGCCGGCCCGCTCCAGGAGGTCGGCCGTGCGCAGCCCGGTGAACCGCAGCGCGCCCTCCAGTCGTACGGCGCGGCCGAGGCCGGTGGACTCGACCAGGCGAAGCGTCACCCCGGCGGCCGGGTCGACGTCCGTCGCCGAGCCCCGGGCGATCGGGTTGCCGGTCGGCTTGAGGGCGCCGAGCAGCACCTCGCGCTCCGGGTGGATCCGCAGGTTGGCGAGTCGGGCCGGGAGCGGACCCGGGTGCGCGGGGACGAGCCGGGGGTGCAGCGGGTGGTTGAACTCCTGGCCCTGCGCGGGGAGCGCCAGCGCCCGCCAGTCGCCGTCACCGGACACCAGCGAGTAGCTGAAGTCGTGGGTCCAGTGCTGGAGTTGGAAGGAAGCTCCGTCGGGCAGGGTGCGCCGCGGCGGGTCGATCCAGACCCCGGACGGCCAGCCGGTGCAACTGCGCATCAGAGAGAGGTGCAGGGCGCCGGTCGGGTCCACGGCGAAGCCGGGCAGGCCGAAGGTGAGCAGGGCGACGGTGTGGTCGGTGAGCAGTTCGCCCTCCGCCACGGCGCCCGGGCAGACGGCGAGGACGCGGGCGTCGCCGAGGTCCTCGGCGAGCGCGGCGGGATCGGTCACCACCAGGGTGGGCAGCGCGCGCAGGTCGCGCAGGTCGGCGCCGGGCTGCCACATCTCGTGCAGCGGTTTGTCGGCCGGCACCCACACCCGCCCGTGCGCCCGGAGCGCGGCCGCGTACTCGGCGCCCGCCCGTTCCAGCAACTCCCTTGCGGCGCCGTTGACTTCCGGGCCGCCCAGGACGATGCGGAAGTCCGGGAGGTTGGAGTCGACGTCCAGCCAGCCGTAGCGGGACCAGTCGGAGCTCGCGGTGGTCGCGGTGACGCCGGCCCGGGCCAGGGCGACGACCAGCTCGCGGGCCGAGGCGGCGTCCTCCAGCGACGGGACCACCACCTCGGCGACGCCGAGCGCCCGTTCGCCGATCGGCGCGCCGGCCAGGTCGGAGAGTGCGACGCGGGCGGTGGCGCTCAGCCCGAACCAGGTGTTGGCCGGGTTGTCCAAGGTCCACGGAGCCTCGGCCGAGTCGACGTCCGGCAGTGCGAACCCGCGGCCGACCACGGCGCCCGCCACCTCGCTGACCGGCAGCGTGCCCGGCAGGTCGACCGGGAAGCGCAGCCGAAGCAGCCGGTCGGCGCCGGCGTAGTCCACCACCCGGGTCCGGCAGTCGACCCGCTCGACGCCGTGCCAGAGGGTGACCGACTGTTCGTAGGAGATGCCGTCGACGGTGCCGCCGATCACCAGGCGCTCGCCCAGCGGGCCGGTCTCCCGGCGGACGGTCGCGCCGCCGGAGCCGGCGCCGACCACCGGGCCCTTGGGGACCAGGTGCCAGGGGCCCTCGCCGAAGTCCGGGTGCTGCGGGTACTCCTCGTACACCCGCAGCTCGTTGCCGATCCGCCCGTCCTGGATCAACTCCCGTCCGTGGCGCAGGTCGTGGATGCTGGACAGGCCGCCGCCCCGGGCGGGGTCGGCGGTGACCCGGTAGCGCTCGTTGCGGATGGTCAGGCCTTGGGCGGGCTGCCAGGCGGCGTCCGGTGTGCCGTCCACCAGCCGCCAGGTCCGCCAGCCGAGGGCCGGGACGTCCTCGGCGAGGAAGCGCAGGACGCCCCGGTCCACCGCGCAGGGCACCTCGGCGCCGGTGTCGTCCAGCACCCGGCCGCCGGCGTCACCCTCAGGCAGTCGGATCTCCACCGGCGCTGAGCGGTCGAACGAGAGGGTGTTGGCGACCACCACGGCCCTGCCCTCGCCGGTGGTGTCGATCCGGCCGGCCAGTGCGTCAAGTGCGGTGTCCCGGACGGTGGTGGCCAGGTCGTGTGCCTCCCGCCAGCCCGCGAGCAGGTCGATGTACACCTGGTCCGACTCGGAGCCGGTGATCGCGTCATGGTGGGCGCCGTAGGCGAGTTGGCGCCAGACCTTGTCGAGCGCGGCCTGCGGGTAGCGGCCCAGGCCCTGGAGGGCGGCCAGGGTGGCGAGCTTCTCGGCGTCCACGGCGGCCACCTCACCCGCCCGCTGGGCCTGCTTGGTGTCGATGTAGGAGACGTCCTTGCCGGTGTAGACCGGGTTCATGTCCCGGGTCTGCGGGCTGGGACGCCGTCCGGTGGCGTCGAGTTCGGCGCGGACGGCGGAGAGGAAGTCGCGCGGGGTGCCGCAACTGAACCGTGGCCAGACGTACTTGGCCGCCCAGGAGCGGTGGATCTCGGTGACCCACTTGTTGGGCGGGGTGTAGTCGGTGCCGACGGGCAGCAGCAGGTTCCGCGTCGCGCCGACCGGCTTGAGCTTGCGGTACAGCTCGTAGACGGCCTGCTCGGCGCTGGCCAGGTCGGGGGAGGAGTCCATCCACCAGCCGGCCGAGTAGTGGTGCGGCATGAAGTGGGTGAGCACCCCGCGCCCCGAGGGCGAGATCCACTCGAACTCGCTCGGGAACTGCATCACCGTGGCGTCGTCCTTGGCCGTGCGGAAGTTCTTCTGGATCGGCCCCCACTGGTGGAACGGCCCGCGCGCCCAGGCGCTGCCGGTCAGCCCGGCCGCGTCCAGGTAGCCCGGGAACTGCGGGTCGTGGCCGAAGACGTCCAGTTGCCAGGCGGTCTGCGGATCGCCGCCGAGGATCTCGCGTTGGTAGCCGATGCCGTAGACGATGTTGCGGATGGTGCTCTCGGCGCCGGTCAGGTTGGTGTTCGGCTCGTTGTAGGTGCCGCCGACCAGTTCGACCTGGCCGCGCTCCAGCAGCCGCCGCAGATCGGCGCGGCGCTCCGGGTGCTGGTCGAAGTACGGCTTCAGATAGTCGATCTCGGCGAGCACGAACTTGTAGACCGGGTCGCGGAGCGCCAGGTCCAGGTGCGCGTCGACCAGCGCGAAGCCGTTGCGCTCCCACAGCGGCCGGGTGGTGGCGTCGCCGGAGAGCAGCTCCCACGGCGAGGTGTAGGCGGCCTGGGTGTTCCACCAGACCGGGTCGTAGTGGAAGTGCGAGACCAGGAACACGGTCCACCCGGGCTCGGCGACCTCGACGGTGGCCTCGGCCACGGCGTTCCCGGCCGCCACCGTGACCGGGAACCGGGCGCCGACCACCGGATCGGCGACGGTGAGCGGGACGTCGACCACGCCCGTGCCGGTGGCCTCGCCGCTGACGCCGGGCCCGGTGACGGTGACCCGGACGGGCGGGCCGTCGGCGGTCGTGTCCAGGGTCACGCGCAGTACCTGGCGGGGGGCGTCCTCGGTGCCGACGAACAGGTCGGTGTTCTCCACGGCGGTGATGGCGACCGGCACGGGGTGGTCCTTCCTGGAGGGAGAGGGAGTCGCGGGGCGCTCCGGCTGCTACGGGCCCCAGGCCCCGAACCCGTCGATCCGGGCGGCGGGATCCAAGGTCCGGCCCGCGGGATCGGAGGTCCGGGTGGCGGGATCAGGGGGTCGGATGACGGAGGCGGAGGTGCGGGCGATGGGATCAGGGGGTCGGATGACGGAGGGGCCGGAGGGCTGGACGGGCCCGGTGACGTCGGGCCGGAGGTTCCCGGCCGTGGCCGGCCGGTCCTTCGTCCAGCTCACTCTGGCCGTGGCCACCCGGGAGTGCCCGTAGGTCGTCGAGACCGCCTCGACCTCGACGGTGGTGGCGGTCTCCGCGCCGACCCGGTCCAGTCGCGGCACGTAGTACGCGTCGTCGGGCGTGCCGCCGAGGAAGGTGCGGCTGCCGTCCGGGTTGCACCGGTACACCTCGTAGTGGTGCACGGAACCGCTCCTCGGCGCCTTCCAGGAGAGCCGGAGCGACTTGCGGGTCGCCGAGACGTCGTCGGTGCCGAGCACGGTGAGGGCGGTGGGCGCGGCGGTGGTGCTCACCGCTCCGTCGTACACCGCGAGCTGGCCGATCCGCACGTCGTAGGAGTCGACCGGGCTCGGGGCGGAGACCTGGAGCCCGATCTGGGAGATGGTCCGCCCCCGGTACGCCGACAGGTCCAGGGTCAGCCGCTCCCAGCCGTTGCCACGGGTCGCGCCGAGCGGGATGGCGGTGAAGGCGGTCGGGTTGTCGGTGAAGGACACCACCGCACTGAGACGGGAGTCCCCGGCGGCGGGGGTCTTGAGCACCGCGGACAGCCGGGTGCGGGCGGTCACCGGCAGCCGGGACTGGTACAGGCGGACGGTGTTGACGGCGTCCAGCCGCCCGGTCAGCCGCAGCGAGGAGCCGCCTTCGTAGGCGTCGGTGAAGTCGATCGACGGACTGAGCCTGCTGCCGCCGGAGGAGACCAGCCAGCGGTAGGTGGGAAGCACGTCCTGCAGCGAGAGGTTGTTCCAGCCGCTCGAACTCACCCGCCTGCCTGCCGAGTTGTAGAAGTCGCCCTGACCGGTGCCGAAGGAGGTGACGAACGGCTTGGCGGTCACGGGGGAGGACTCGGCGATGTAATCGGCCAGGCCCTTCCAGGAGTCCGAGGTGGTGGTGTCGGACGGATCGCCGTTGGCGCCGACCCAGTAACGGGACTCCTTGGCGTAGAAGTCGGCACGGCTGGTGGCCGACTTCCAGGTCCACTCGGGGCGGTAGAGGCCGAGCGAGGTGACCTGGGGCCTGCCCGGCGGGAAGACCGCGTCCCAGGAGACGCCGGTGTTGTAGCCGGCCGCCTCGGTGTCGACACCCGAGTACAGGTCGTACTCGCTGCGGCCCAGCGAGTGCGCCACGGCGCGCGAGGAGTCGAGTTCGGCGGCCGTCCACCCGAAGTCGAGGAACATCGAGTCGGCCACCCGTTTCGAACCCTCCTGCAGGAAAGCCGAGTTGGCCGAGTCCAGCTGCTCCTGCCAGCCGACGTCGCCGGAGCTGGTCATCGCGTCGTACCACTGGAACTCGACCGGGCCCCGGGACCGGGCGTACGTCATGGTGTCGCGCAGTTCGGTGGCGAGAGCCGCGTCCGCGCCCGCCGTCTCCTGGTTGACGAACCAGCCGTCGAAGCCGTAGTACTCGGCCACCTGCACCAGCTTGTCCGCGACCGGGTGGCGGGAGCCGGACTTCTGTACGAAGTCGCGCACCCACTGCAGCTGCCCGCCGTAGGCGGTGGGCGGGAAGAACACCGTGCCGTAGACCTTGACGCCGTTGCGGTGCGCCGCGTCGATGACGGTCGGGTTGGGGGCCAGGATCAGGCCCTCTCCTGCCGAACCGCCCCAGAACACCAAGGTGTTCACGTACTGCCAGTAGCCGAAGGCGTAGTAGTCGGGGTCGGACGAACCCTGGGACGGGTTGGCGGACGTCGGGGCGAAGGACACCAGCGCGGAGATCCTCCCCTCACCGGTACGGGCGTTGGGGTTGGCCCGCAGCGCGGGATCGGCGGTGCGGCGCTGCAGCGGGACCTTGGAGCGGTTGAACCTGGCGTCCGGGTCGGTGGCCGGGTCCCAGCCGAGGATGGTGTTCGGATACCAGTGGGAGGCGTACGGCTGGCTGCCGCCCGCCGTGGTGGCCTCGGCGGCTCCGGTCGTGACGTTGCCTGCGGCGCCGGCTGTTGCCGGCGCCGTGCCGAGGACGGTGGCGGCCAAGGTCGCGCACAACAGCAGCGCGAGGTGTCTGAGTCTCATCCGGCTCTCCGATCCGGCGCGGGGCGAGTGGTCGGTGCGGAGCGAGTGGTCGGGTGCGGTGGTGGGAGTGGTGCGGTGGTGCGGGCACGCCAGGCGTGGCGTTGCGGTGGGGCGGCCTTGGAGGTCAGGAGTGCTCGGTGGGCTCGATGAGCCTGCCGATGCCGCGCGCGGCCAGGTACTTCGGGTCGGCCGCGCGGGTGGCGGGGACGATGGCGAGTGGGCCCGAGCCGCGCAGCCGGACCCACTCGGAGTGGAAGGCGCTGCCGGGGGCGACCTCTTGGCGCCGATCGGGTCGCTCGCGCAGATCGACCTCGCAGAGCAGTCCGGGACGGTCGGCGGCGGTGTCGCGCCGCCCCTGCTGCCCCGCGCTGCACTCGGCGGCGCGCTGCTCGGTGATGACGGCGGCGAGTTCGGCGGCGAGCGGCTTGCGGCGGTGGTCGGTGGTGAACAGGCCGAGGTCGTACTCGCGTTCGGGGAAGTCGGCGAGCGAGCGGTCCAGGTCGTGCGAGCACCACCAGGTGACGCCCCACAGCGCGGGGTTGGCGAGAACGAGGTCGAGTGTGCGGCGGACGAAGGCGGGTGCGTCCGCGTCCGGTACGTCGGGCCGGGGTGCGCCGATCTCCTGCAGCCAGACCGGCCGGGCAGGGTCGCCCGCGGTCGCGGCGGCGAGTTCGACCAGGTAGTCGGCGTGCGAGACGGTGGCCTGGCCGAGAGGGCCGTCGAGCGCGGAGACACCGTTGAACACCCAGGAGTGGACGGTGGTCAGATCGCCCAACTCGGCCGCGTCGACCGGGTGGAACGGATGGTCTGGGTCGTACCAGGCGGCGTCGTAGAGCGAGTACAGGCCGAGCACGTGCGGCGCGGCCGCGCTGACCGTCCGCAGCAGCTCGGCGGCCCAGTCGGAGGACGCCGCGGCGTCGGTCGGGTTGGCCGGCCAGAGGTTGTTGACCTCGTTGCCCAGGGTGATCGCGAAGAGGTTGGACCGGCTGGACGCCGCCCGACTCACCCGGTCGACGTACCGGATGACGCCTTCGCGGACGCCGGGGTCGGTGAAGAGGCTGCGCCGGTGCCAGGTGAGCACCCAGGAAGGCAGGAAGTCGTAGCTCGACAGATGCCCCTGGAGCAGGTCGACGGCCACATCGAGGTCGAACTCGGCCGCGATGTCGATGAGTTCGAGCAGTTCCTCGATGCCGCGCCGGCGGATCAGCGAGCGGTTCGGCTGGATCCACGGCCAGATGGGGAAGACCCGGACATGGTCCAGGCCGAGGCCGGCCAGGTCCTCGAAGTCCCGCCGCACGGCATCGGCCGAGAAGTCCAGCCAGCTGTAGAACCAGCCCGCCGAGGGAACGTAGTTGACGCCGAACCGGACTCGATCGGGGCTTGGGTGCTGGGTGGTCACACGCGTCCTCCGGCTGCCGGGCAGGGCGGGTTCCTTGTTGGGGCAGGAGCCTAAAGCGGTTTATCCGGGTTGCCAAGAGCGCCTTCGTCGGAGGGGCGGCCCGTGCTCTCCCGGACGGTGAGCAGCGGCGTGGGCGTCTGCAGGTCGCGGACCGCCCCCGGGGCGTCGATCGCGGCGAGCAGCTGCCGGGCCACCTGCTCGCCGAGCGCGAAGGTGTCCCGGGAGAGCGCGGTGAGCGAGGGGTGGACGATCCTGGCCAGCACCGAGTCGTCGAAGGAGACGATCGACAGCTCGCCCGGTACCGCCACGCCCATCTCGGTGGCCACGCCGAGCCCGGCCACCGCCATCACGTCGCTGTCGTAGACGATCGCCGTCGGCCGCTCGGGCCGGGCGAGCAGTCGGCGGGTGGCGGCGGCGCCCTCGGCGTCGCTGAAGTCGGTCGGGATCGAGACCGCCTCGACCAGCCCGAGGCTGCGGGCAGAGTCGCGCAGCGCGCGGATCCGCCGCTGGGTGTGCCGGAAGCCGGGCAGTCCGGCCAGGTGGGCGATCCGGCGATGGCCGAGCGCGGCCAGGTAGTGCACGATCGACAGCATCGCCTCGCGGTCGTCCGCCCACACGCTGGGCAGGCTGCCGTGCCGGCCTGGGCCGCCCAGCACGACCGCCGCGACGCCGAGTCGTTCCAGGACCTCGATGCGCTCGTCGCGCACCTTGAGGTCCACCACGATGAAGCCGTCCACCCGGTGCTCGGACGTCCAGCGCCGGTACACCTCGATCTCCGCCGCGGTGTCCTCGACCACCAGCAGCTGCAGCGCCACCGCCCTGGCCGAGAGGCCGGCCTGCAGGCCGGAGAGCAGCTGGGCGAAGAACGGTTCCACCCCGATGGTCCGGGCCGGCCTGGCGATCACCAGCCCGACCGCCTCGCTGCGGGCCCCGCCGAGTGCCCGCGCGGCGCTGTGCGGGCGCCAGTTCATCTCCCGGGCGACCAGCAGGATCCGCTCCCTGGTCGCCTGGCTCACCCCGGGCCGTCCGTTGAGCGCGAACGAGACCGCGCCCTTGGACACCCCGGCCTGCCGCGCGATGTCGGCAATCGTCGGTCGCCCCACGGCTCCGACTCCTCTCTCTTGACACGGAGTGTAGCCCGGAGGATAGTCCCGGGCACTAGAGCGGTTTAGCTCAGCGGTTGAGTTCGGATTCCCGGTGCCCGCGAGCCGGTTTCCGCGAGTCGCTCTCCGCGGGTCGTCCCCCGCGGGTCGAGGTCGGCGGGGCCGCCGGTGGGCGGGCCCGGTGCGCGCAGTTCGGCGCGCACGTGTTTGGTACGGCAGCGCGACATGCAACGGCACGTGACCACATGCAAGGCACGCAGACTCACACAGGCTGACGGGCGGGCGACCAGAGCGCCGGATCCAGGACAGGCCGGGAGACCTCATGCGAAAGTACCGGGTAGGGCTGGTAGTTGCGGTAAGGCTGGCAGTCGCCGCGGCTGTGGCGACGACTGTGACGGGATGCGGGCTGGGCGGTGGTCCGTCCTCACCCGGCGGCGACGGTGCCGCCACCACCGGAGAGATCAAGGGCAAGGTCACCCTCCAGACCTGGGCCCTGAAACCGAAGTTCACCGACTACCTGCAGGGCGTGATCGACTCCTTCCAGCGCAAGCACCCCGGTGTGCAGGTGACCTGGCTCGACCAGCCCGCCGACGGCTACGCCGACAAGGTGCTGAGCCAGGCCGCCGGCGGCGGCCTCCCGGACGTCGTCAACCTGCCGCCGGACTTCGCGCTGCCCCTGGTCAAACAGGGACTGCTGCTCGACATCGCCACCGCGGACCCCGCGCTCACCCGGGACTACGTGGCCGGCGGCATCGACGCATACCGCTTCGCGGGCCAGTCCGGCACCTTCGGCTACCCCTGGTACCTGAACACCGACGTCAACTACTGGAACGCCGACCTCCTCACCAAGTACGGCCTCGACCCGAAGAACCTGCCCGCCAACCTGGACGAACTCATCGCCCAGGCCAAGGTGTTCAAGCAGAAGTCCGGCGGACAGGCCTATCTGATGAGCCGCAAGCCCGGTCTCGGTGACCTCGCCGACGCGGGCGTGCGGATCATGGCGGAGGACGGCAGGAGCTTCACCTTCAACACCCCGCCGGCCGCCGCCCTGCTCGACCGCTACCGCGAGGCGTACCAGCAGGACCTGCTGCCCAAGGACGTCCTCACCGACAAGTACGCCGGCAACGCCAAACTCTTCTCCACCGAAACGGCAGCCTGGACCACCGGCGGCGCCAACTACATCACCAGCCTCGCCACCGACAACCCCACACTCGCGCCCGAGGTCGTCCCCTCACCGGCCATGGGCACCCCGCCGCTGTACGTCCAGGGCCTGTCCGTCGCCAGGAGCAGCAAGAACCTGCCCACCTCCCTCGCACTGGCCCGCTGGATCACCAACGCCGAGAACCAGGCCGCCTTCGCCCACCTCACCAGCATCTTCCCCAGCACCAAGGCCTCCGCGAGCGACCCGTACTTCAGCAAGAGCGACGGCAGCAACGCGAGCACGGCCAAGGTCATCGCCTTCACCTCGCTCGCCAAGGCCGCCCTCCTCCAGCCCGTCCAGGTGGACCAGGCCATGAGCGACACCGTCAACCAGCAGATCGCCCTGGCGATCAGTGGCGGCACCACCTCCCAGAAGGCGCTGGACGACGCCGTCGCCCGCTGCAACCAACTCCTCAAGAACTGACGGCATCGCCGCCATGACGCACCGACGCTGGTTCACGCCCTGGCTGCTCATCGCGCCGGCCCTGGTCTGGCTGCTGGTCTTCACCGTGTGGCCCTCCGTCAACACGGTGATCCTCTCCTTCACCAACGCCCGCCCGCTGGGCGGCGGACGCTTCGTCGGCCTGGAGAATTTCCACCGTGCTTTGACCGACGACCAGTTGGGAGACGCGCTGCTGAACAGCGTGATCTACATGCTGGTCTGCCTGCCGCTGCTCACCGTGCTGCCACTGCTGATGGCCCTGCTGGTGCAGAAGCGCCTGCCCGGCATCACCTTCTTCCGCACCGCCTTCTACACCCCGGTGATCGCCTCGGCCGTCGTGGTGGCCCTCGTCTGGGGCTGGGTCCTGGACGAACGCGGGCTGGTCAACGGCCTCGCCCAGCGCCTCGGCGTCCTCGGCCACGCGCTGCCCTTCCTCACCGACCGCTGGCTGCTCCTGCTCAGCGCCATCAGCCTCACGGTCTGGAAGGGTCTCGGCTACTACATGATCATCTACCTCTCCGCTCTCGGGAACGTCGGCCGGGAGCTCCACGAAGCGGCGGCCGTGGACGGCGCCGGCACTTTCCGCCGCTTCCTGCACGTCACCCTGCCCGGCGTGCGGAACACCGTGCTGCTGGTCGCCGTGCTGATCTCGGTCTCGGCGCTACGGGTCTTCTCCGAGCTGTACGTCCTCTCCGACGGCACCGGTGGCCCCGGCGGGCGGGACATGTCGGTGGTCATGCTGATCCAGATGTACAGCCGGGGCTTCACCGGCCACCTCGGCTATGCCTCCGCGCTCAGTCTGCTGCTCTTCGTCATCACCGTCGGCCCGCTGCTCCTGCTGGTGCGCCTGGACCGGAAGGCGGTCTGAGAACCGATGGCCCGACAGCGTCCGACGACCGGACTCCGCTCGCGGACCGAACCGACCGCGTCGGCCGGACTCGTGCAGGCGAGCGGTCCTCCGCCGGTGCCCGGGCACCCCGCGACCGTCCGACCGCGGCCGGCAACCCGTCCGGTCAGGGGTTTCAACTCCACCTCGACCACCGAGAAGGCGGTCCGCTACCTGCTGCTGCTCCTGGTGCTCCTCCTCACCGTGGGTCCCTTCCTCTGGGAACTCTCCACCTCCCTCAAGGCTCCCACCGAGGACATCTTCACCCGGACTCCCAGCTTCCTGCCGCACCGTGCCACCCTGGGCAACTACGCCGAGGTCGCCCGGGCCGTCCCGGTCTGGAGGTACGCCGCCAACTCCCTGGTGGTGGCCGCGATCACCGTCGGCGGCAACGCCGTCGGGGCGACGCTGGCCGGCTTCGCCCTCGCCCGGCTGCGCTTCCGGGGTGCCCGGCTGGCCCTCGGTCTGTTCCTGGCGACCCTCGTGCTACCGGGAGAAGTCACGGTCGTCTCGCAGTACGTGACGGTCCGAAGCCTCGGCCTCGCGGACACCCTGCTCGGTGTCGCGCTGCCCGGAGCGATCGGGATGTTGAACGTCCTGCTGATGCGGACCGCCTTCCGCGCGATCCCCGGCGAGCTGGACGACGCCGCGATCGTGGACGGAGCCACCGTCTGGCAGCGCCTGGTCCACATCGGACTGCCCAACGTACGCGGGATGCTGAGCGTCGTGGTCATCTTCGCCTTCATCGGCGCCTGGGACGACTTCCTCTGGCCGCTGATCGTGCTCACCGACCCCGACGAGTACACCCTCACCGTCGGCCTCCAGTACCTCAACGGCACCTTCAGCGCCAACCCCCGCCTGATCGCGGCCGGCACCATGATCGCCTTCCTGCCGATCGTGGTGGTCTTCGCCGCCCTCCAGCGCTTCTTCTTCCGAGGCGTCGAGGAGGGTGCGATCAAGGGCTGACCGGCGGCGCTCCCCGGTTCCGGGACGATCGGGTGAACCGCCTCCCGCACACCGCCGGAAGGAGGTCCGCACCGCGGTAGCAGCAGGCCGGCGCCGGTGGATCGGCCCGCCACGGCTGACGGGGGTGCGGCCACACCCACATGCCCTACACCAGGCTCGCGTTGGGCAGGACGGTGGTCACTCCCGGTAGCGTGGGCATGCCCTACGGCCGGGCCGGGCCGGAGCGCACTGGGCACTGCTGGGCCCCGGGGTGCAGCTGCGGTCCATCAGTCCCGAGTAGTTGACACGGGTGGCGAAGAGCGCGGCGCGCATCGCGACCTCCACGGCGATCGGGCTCCCGTGCAGGGGCGTCGGTGCGGAACGGCCCTCCGGAGAGCGGACGGGCTCCCCGGAGGGAGAGCGCATCCGGCCGGCGGTCAGTGACCGCGCCTGATCCACTCGTCGAGTTGCGGTGCCTCGGCCCCGATCGTGGTCGAGTCACCGTGACCGGTGCGTACGACCGTCTCCGGCGGCAGGGCCAGCAGCCGCTCGCGGATCGACCGGATGATGGTCGGGAAATCGGAGAAGGACCGGCCGGTGGCCCCGGGACCGCCCGCGAACAGCGTGTCGCCGGTGAAGACCGTACCCAGCTGTTCGGAGTACAGGCAGACCGCGCCGGGCGCGTGGCCCGGGGTGTGCAGGACGGTCAGCTCGATGCCCGCGACCGCCAGCCGCTGCCCGTCCGTCAGGTCGCCGTCCACCGGACGCTGGGGGTGGGTCTGCTTCCAGAGCACCTGGTCCTCACGGTGCAGCAGGACGGGAGCGCCGGTCCGCTCGGCGAGCGCCGGGGCGGCGGCGATGTGGTCGTTGTGCGCGTGGGTGCACACGATCGCGACCAGCCGGCGGCCGCCGAGCGCGGCGTGCACCGCCTCGGCGTCATGTGCGGGATCGATGACCAGCGCCTCGGCGTCGTCGCCGACGATCCAGACGTTGTTGTCGACCTGCCAGGTGCCACCGTCCAGCGAGAAGGTGCCGGAGGTGACCAGCCGCTCGACGCGGGGGGACTGCGCGGCCATCAGAAGACCACCACCGAGCGCAGCACCTCGCCCTTGTGCATCCGGGCGAACGCCTCCTCCACGTCCGTCAGCCGGATGGTCTCGCTGACGAAGGCGTCCAGGTCGAGGCGGCCCTGCAGGTAGAGGTCGATGAGCATCGGGAAGTCCCGGCTGGGCAGGCAGTCCCCGTACCAGGAGGACTTCAGCGAACCGCCCCGGCCGAAGACGTCCAGCAGCGGCAGCTCCAGCTTCATCTCGGGGGTCGGCACGCCCACCAGAACCACCGTCCCGGCCAGGTCACGGGCGTAGAACGCCTGACGGTACGTCTCCGGCGTCCCGACCGCGTCGATCACCACATCGGCACCGAAGCCGCCGGTCAGCCCCTGGATCGCCTCGATGGGGTCGGCGGAGCGGCCGTTGACGGTGTGCGTGGCGCCGAGCTTCTGCGCGGTGGCGAGCTTGCGGTCGTCGATGTCCACCGCGATGATCCGCGCGGCCCCGGCCAGCCTGGCACCGACCACGGCCGCGTTGCCCACGCCGCCGCAGCCGATCACGGCGACCGTGTCGCCCCGGCCGACGTTGCCGGTGTTGATGGCGGCGCCGAGACCGGCCATCACACCGCAGCCGAGCAGCCCGGCGGCGGCCGGAGAGGCCTCGGGCGAGACCTTGGTGCACTGCCCGGCGGCGACCAGCGTCTTCTCGGCGAAGGCGCCGATGCCCAGCGCGGGGGAGAGCTCCGTCCCGTCGAGCAGCGTCATCTTCTGCTTGGCGTTGTGGGTGTTGAAGCAGTACCAGGGCCGACCGCGCAGACAGGCGCGGCAGTTGCCGCAGACCGCCCGCCAGTTGAGGATCACGAAGTCACCGGGCGCGACGTCGGTCACCCCCTCACCGACGGACTCCACCACACCGGCCGCCTCGTGGCCGAGCAGGAAGGGGAACTCGTCGTTGATCCCGCCCTCCCGGTAGTGCAGGTCGGTGTGGCAGACCCCGCACGCCTGTACCCGCACCAGCGCTTCGCCCGGACCGGGATCCGGGACCACGATCGTCTCGACCTGTACCGGGGCACCCTTGGAACGGGCGATCACCCCGCGCACCTGCTGAGCCATGAGGAAGAACCTCTCGTCATCGGGCGCGGGCAGGCGCTCCGACCGTGCCCGCGCGGGTAGTTCGTGCCGGTCGCGGCCAGGCCGCGCCGGTCGCGAGTAGTTCACGACGTCAACACCGTACGGTGCCGGCGATCACCATCGACCACCGGATCACCGGTCACTGATCACCGGCCAGCGGCGGAGCCGCCACCGCGGGTCGGAGCCTGCCCGCGCGGCGGCGTCCGGAACCAGGCCCTCGTCGCTCCTCGGCCCGCGGAACGCGGCGGCGCCTCGGGAGAATCCAAACCGGAACGCAGTCACCGCCCAACCGTTCCTCGATCCCTTCCCCGCCGTCGTACGCCACGGTTGACCGCTGCTCCCGTATGTCAGGACCGGCGCGCGGACCGGAACCGCACGCGCCCGGCCCGTACCGGCAGCCGCGCCGCGTAGGCTCGGCTCCGGACGTGGAGTGGAGCGGACACCGGTACCCGGGAGGACGGCGATGGAAAGTCAGGACTGGGACCAGCGCTACGACTCGGCCGAGCTGGTGTGGGGCAGCGAGCCCAACCGCTGGGTGCGGCAGGAGTGCCAGGACCTGCCGCCCGGTCGGGCGCTCGACCTGGCGGCGGGCGAGGGGCGCAACAGCCTCTGGTTGGCCGCCCTGGGCTGGCGGGTCACCGCGGTCGACTTCTCCGGGGTCGCACTGGACCGCGGCCGCCGACTCGCCGAACGGCTTCCGCCCGCAGTCGCGGCGCGTGTGACCTGGGCCGAGGTGGACGTCCGCGACTACGTGCCCGAGCCCGGCGGCCACGACCTCGTCCTCATCGCCTATCTGCATCTGTTCACCGAGCAGCGCCGCGCCGTGCTACGACGGGCCGCCGAGGGCCTGGCGCCCGGCGGCACGCTGCTGGTGGTCGGCCACGACACCACCAACCTGACCGAGGGCTCCGGCGGCCCGGGGGACCCCGCCGTGCTCTTCACGCCGGATGACATCCTGGCTGATCTGGCGGACCGCCGGCTGCGGGTGGTCCGGGCCGGACGCGTCCGCCGGCCGGCCAGTGCCGCGCACGGCGCGACCGCCGAGGCGATCGATGCGCTGGTACGCCTCGAACGCCCGCCCAGCTGATCCGGGCCATGACGCCCGACCGCAGGAGCCGTGCCGCTGATGCGGGACAGGACGCTCGAACGCGGAAGCCGCGCCGCTGATGCGGGTGACCGACCACTCGCGACGGGCGCGCCGCACCCGCGTCAGCGGCGCAGCGCGGCCTTGCCGACCTGGACGCCGCGGGTGCAGCTGATCGCCCAGTTGTGTGCGGTGGGCGGGTTCCGGACCTCGAAGCCGGTGGTCTGCCGGCCACCGTTCCGGTACCGCGGTGCGGTTGTCGGCCGAACGGCAGCGCCCGGGCCCTCGCGGAGGGACACTTGCCTCGGACTGTCCCCGTGAAGGGAGCACGGCACGCGATGACGAACCCAGCACCGAACCCGCCCGCAAGCCGCCCCGCGAACCGGCCCGCCTCCGCCTGGCTGGCCGACGCCGTCCTGTACCAGATCTACCCGCAGACCTTCGCCGACTCCGACGGCGACGGCATCGGCGACCTCGCCGGGATCACCGAGCACCTCGACCACCTGGCCTGGCTGGGGGTGGACACGGTGTGGCTCACACCGTGCTTCACCTCGCCGTTCCGCGACGCCGGGTACGACGTCTCCGACTACTTCTCCGTCGCCCCGCGCTACGGCACCCAGGAGGACCTCGCCGCGCTGGTGGACGCCGCGGGCCGGCGCGGGATCAGGATCCTGCTCGACCTGGTGCCCGGTCACACCTCCGACCGGCACTCCTGGTTCCTGGGGTCCGCCGACGACCCCACCGACCAGCGCTACATCTGGGCCGATCGGCGGACCGGCAGGTTCGTCCCCTCCCCGGGCAAGCGGCCGGGCTACTACCTGCCGAACTTCTTCGACTTCCAGCCCGCGCTCAACTACGGCTACGCGCGCGGCCACGACGAGGAACCGTGGCGGCAGCCCGTCGACGCCGAAGGGCCGCGGCAGAACCGGGCCGCGCTGCGCGAGATCATGGACCACTGGCTGCGGACGGGCGTCGCCGGCTTCCGGGCGGACATGGCGTACTCCTTGGTCAAGGACGACCCGGACCGTGCCGGGACGGCGAAGCTCTGGCGTGAGCTGCGGGCCTGGCTGGAGCGGAGCCATCCGGGAGCGGTGCTGATCTCCGAGTGGGGACGGCCCGAACTCGCCCTGCGCGCCGGCTTCCACGCCGACTTCTTCCTGCACTTCGCGGGTCGGGCCGTGACCTCGCTCTGGGACAACGGAGAGGGGATGACCTCGGCCTCCTGGGAGTCGGGGCCCTGCTACTTCGACCCGCAGGGCCGGGGCTCGATGGCCGAGTTCGTCACCGCCTGGCGCGCCACCGGTACGGCCGTGGAGCCGGGTTCCGGCGCACCCGGCGCCGGGCACGTCATCCTGCCCACCGCGAACCACGACTACAACCGCCTCGCCACCGGCTCGCGTACGCCCGAGCAGCTCCGTGCGGCCTTCGCCTTCCTGCTCACCTGGCCGACCCTGCCCGCGATCTACTACGGCGACGAGATCGGCATGCGGTTCGTCCCCGGGCTGCCGGACAAGGAGGGCAGTCTGCTCGAGCCCACCAACAACCGTGCCGGGTCGCGCACTCCGATGCAGTGGGACGACACCGCCGGCGCGGGGTTCTCCACGGCTCCCGCCGACCGGTTCTACCAGCCCCTCGACCCCGATCCAAGCAGGCCGAACGTCGCCGCCCAACTCGCCGACACGGACTCGGTGTTGCACCTGGTCCGGCGGATGATCGCGCTCCGCAGGTCCACCCCCGCGCTCGGCAGTCACGGCCACGTCGAGGTGCTGCACACCGGGTACCCCTTCGTCCACCTGCGTGGCGGCACGCACCTGGTGGTCGTCAACCCCCGCCGTGAGCCCGCCTACTTCGCGCACCCCGGGCTCGAGGATACCCGCGCTCTGGAGGTCAGGGGCGTCATAGCGACGGCTGACGGCGTCAGTGCCGAGGGCTTCGGCTACGGGATCTTCGAACTCCCCGGACCCGCCCGACGGTAGCCGCGTCCTCCCTGCGCGGAGGTCCGGCGGATGGTGCCGGACACCGGGTCGAGGGGCCTTCTCGGCAGGCGCTTCGAGATCCGCGACTCCTCGGCCCGGTTCCGGCGGACAGTTGAGCCGGCGTCAGATGGATCCTCGCCGCGTATGGCTCTCCGCAGGGAAACCGGATGGGAAGCCGAAGGGGAAGCCGCCGAGAAGCCGCCCGTCCCGGCCGGACACGCTCCACGGTCGAGGGGCACCGTCCGGTGGAGAGCCGGTTGCCGGAGGTGAAGGCCGGTTGCGGGCCGCCGGCCGGATGCCGTCCTGGATGTAGCAGTACTGAATCGAATCCTGAAGAAACCCGCGCTGGTGCTGAATGCTCCCTGGCGCCCATCCTTTCCGCATGATCGGAACGAACGCGGTCCTCGGTGTGACGGCAGTGGCTCTCGGCATGGTGCTCACCCCCGGGCCCAACATGATGTACCTGGTCTCGCGGAGCATCACGCAGGGGCGCCGCGCGGGAGCGGTCTCGCTGGCCGGGGTCGCCGTCGGCTTCCTGGTCTACCTCGGCGCCGCGAACCTCGGCCTGTCGCTGGTCCTCCTGGCCGTCCCCGGGCTGTACCTCGCGGTGAAGGCCGCCGGCGCCGGGTACCTGGCCTGGCTGGCCTGGAAGGCGCTCAAGCCGGGCGGGCTGTCCGTCTTCACCCCGCGGGAACTGCCGCCGGACTCGCCGTGGCGCCTGTTCTCCATGGGTCTGCTCACGAACCTGCTGAACCCGAAGGTCGCCGTCATGTACCTCTCGCTGATCCCGCAGTTCGTCGACGTCAAGGCGGGGCACGTGCTGTTGCAGGGGTTCGCGCTGGGCGGCGTCCAGATAGCCGTCAGCCTGGTCGTGAACCTGGCCGTCGTCTTCGCGGCGGGCGCCATCGCGGTCTTCCTCGGGCGCCGCCCAGCCTGGCTGCGGGCCCAGCGCTACCTGATGGGAGCCGTCCTGGGGGCACTGGCCGTCAAGCTGGCCACCGACAGCGCGCCTGCCGCCGCGGCCTGACCCGCCGGGTGCGCGTGACCACAGCGTGCCGTGAACGCTGCCACCCCGTCGCCGCGCGAGGACCCGTACCGGCGCCGCTCCGGCTGCGACGCCACCTCCGCGTGACCGTGCCGAGCTGACGGCCCGTACGATCTTCGGCGGACGACCAGCGCGAAAGCACACACGGGGACGGGGAACAGCACATGGAGCCACTCGAGGCCAACGATCCGGAGGCGATCGGCCCCTACCGGCTGGTGGCCAGGCTCGGGGCGGGCGGGATGGGTCGGGTGTACCTGGCCCGCTCGGCGGGCGGTCGGACGGTCGCGGTCAAGGTGGTGCGGTCCGAACTGGCGGAGGACCGGGAGTTCCGGACCAGGTTCCGCCGCGAGGTGGAGGCCGCGCGGGCGGTGGACGGGGCGTACACCGCGCCCGTGGTGGACGCCGACCCCGACTCGCCGACCCCCTGGCTGGCGACGGCGTACGTGCTCGGTCTCCCGCTTACCGACGCCGTCCAGCGGTACGGGCCGCTGCCGGAGGACTCGGTCCGGGCGCTGGGTGCCAGGCTCGCGGAGGCGCTGCACGCGATCCACGGCGCCGGACTGGTGCACCGTGACCTCAAGCCGTCCAACGTCCTGCTGGCGGCCGACGGCCCCCGGGTGATCGACTTCGGGATCGCCAGGGCACTGGACGGCGACAGCCTGACCCAGACCGGGGTGGTGGTCGGCTCGCCCGGCTTCATGGCACCCGAACAGGCGATGGGCCGGCCGCTCGGCGCGGCCGGCGACGTGTTCTCGCTCGGCTCGGTGCTGGTGTACGCGGCGACCGGGCACGGTCCGTTCGACGGCGAGTCGGGTGTGGCGGCGCAGCTGTACCGGGTGGTCCACGACGAGCCCGCCCTGGGCGAACTGCCCGACGGGCTGCGGCCGGTGATCGCCTCAGTGCTGACCAAGGACCCGGCACGGCGGCCCGCCCCGCTGGAGCTGGCCGCCCAGCTGCTGCCCGCCGGCACCGCGGCGGCCTCCGCCGGGAACTGGCTGCCCGGCCCGGTCGCCTCGGCGCTGGCCACCCACGCCTCGTCCGTGATGGATATGGAGACCCCGAGCCGCGGCACGCCCGCACAGCCGTCGCAGCCCGCCACCCCGCCCGCCGCGGAGTACGCCCCGACCTGCACCGACCAGCCGGAAGCGGCACCCGGCACCATGCGGCTGGGCCCCCGGACGGCCGCACCCACGCCGCCGTTGCCCGGCCCGAGGCCCTCGGCCGCGCCGCCGTCGTCCGCCACTGGGCCGATGGCCACACCGGTACCCCCGCCGGCGTACGCACCGACGCTGGCGCCGCCGTCCAGGCCCGCGCCGAAGGTGTCCCGGCGGCTCTTTCTCGCCGGCGGCGGCCTGGCGGGCGCGGCGGCGGTCGGCGGCACCGCCTGGGCGCTGCTGCGCCCGCGCCCGCACCCGCACCCCACGCCGCCGGCTCCGACGCCGGGACTCTCCGGCAGCACGTCGCCGGGCAAGGCGCCCTCGCCCGTCTGGACGTACACCTTCCCCGGCGCGTCGATGGCCCAGTTCCCGGCGCTGGTGCTGAACGGCGCGGTCTTCGTCGTGGCCAACGGCCTCACCGCGCTGGACGCCGGCACCGGCGCCGTGCGCTGGGCCCGGCCGGATCTGTCCGCGCCCACCACGAACACCATCGTGGGCGGCGGCCAGCTGCTCACCCTGCTCCGCGGGGTGAGCAGCATCGATCAGAAGACCGGGCGGGAGGACGCCGGCTCGCTGGTTGCCTACGGCGGCGACAAGGTGATCGAGGTCCACAAGGTCCTCGCTGCTGACGACCAGGCGGTCTATCTGAAGGTGCTGGTCAGGCCGCAGTTCGAAACGGCCGGGGACCAGATGGTGCTGGCCCTCGACACCGCCAGCCGGATCAACAAGAAATGGGCCCAGCCCGACGAGGACACCGAGGACTCGCTCGCCACCGGCCGGGTGACCGGCGGCACCCTGCTGCACAGCCGCGGCAAGTCGCTCATCGTCGCCCGGGACGTCAAGGACGGCCGGGAGCTGTGGCACGTCGACACCGGCACGGTCGACCCGTGGCGGATCTGGTGCGACGACAAGCGGCTGTACTGCCTGATCGAGGACTCCGACCTGCAGGCGGTGGGCCTCGCGGACGGCAAGCAGCTGTGGCGGCTGAAGCCGGACCACGGCCGGTTCGCCCCGGTGACGGCCGGCAACGGGATGGTGTACGGCAGCGACGGCTCGGAGGCGGTCTTCGCCTACGACGCCGAGACCGGCAAGACGCGCTGGCGCTGTGCGCTGCCCCAGCGGCCCAGTCTGACCAGCGAACCACTGCTGGTGGGCGACACGCTCTTCGTCGCGAGCGAGTTCGACGGCGGGCTGTACGCGGTGGACGCCAAGTCGGGCACGTTCAAGTGGACCTTCGACGACCCGTCCTACCCGCTCAAGTACAACGACTGGTACCTGAGCACCGACGGCAAGGTGGCGTTCGCGCGGCGGGGCGCGAAGATCTACGCGCTTCCGACCGGGTGATCGCGGTGCCGGGGGCCTATATACCTGAGCTATCCATGTCAGCTTGATATAGCCCCTCGTTCGGCTCCCGGTTCAGCATTGTTCATGACCATCTCTTTACCTAGATTTGTGGAAGACGAGGTGGCAGCGTCCCGTACCTGCCGCCCCTTCCGCGCCTATGTCACCGGTACGCCCCGCACGGCGTACCGGTGGCGCGCATCGGGCACCATCACCATCTGCTGGAGGACCCTGTGCATCACCCGATTCGGCTGCGCGACGCGATCTCCGAGGCCGGGACCACCCCGCTGATCGGCGTCTTCGACATGTTCTCCGCCTCGCTGGCGGCCCAGCACTACGACGGGATGTTCGTCTCCGGGTTCGGCTTCGCCGCCTCGCACTACGGCCTGCCGGACATCGGCTTCATCGCCTGGCCCGACATCGTCGCCTTCGTCCAGCGGCTGAGGCTGGCCTTCCCCCGCCAGCACCTGCTGGTCGACATCGACGACGGCTATGTCGACCCCGAGACCGCCTGCCACGTGGTCCAGCACCTGGAGGCCGCCGGCGCCTCCGGGGTGATCCTGGAGGACCAGCAGCGGCCCCGCCGCTGCGGACACGTCGACGGCAAGCAGGTGCTCCCGCTGGAGGCGTACCTGGAGAAGCTGGAGATGGTGCTGGCCGCGCGGCGCGACCTGGTGGTCGTCGCCCGCACCGACGCCACCGAGGACCGCGAGATCCTGCGCCGTGCCGAGGCCCTGGCCGCCACCGAGGCCGACGTCATCCTGGTCGACGGCGTGCGCAGCGTGGACTGGATCCGCAAGGTCCGCGCCGTCATCGGCGACAAGCCGCTGCTGTTCAACCAGATCGCCGGCGGCAAGTCGCCCCGGCTCTCGCTGCCCGAACTGACCGAGCTGGGGGTGGATGTGGCGATCTACAGCACCCCCTGCCTGTTCGCCGCGCACAGCGCGATCGACCAGGCGCTGGTGGAGCTGAAGAAGGCGGACGGTCGGCTGCCGGAGTTCACCGCGGACAGCGTCGGCGTGGCCGAATCGCTCGCCCTGTTGGAGCGGAACATCAGCCGTAACCACCAACTGGTCTGATTGGTGCGGTAGTTGGCCGGACCGTCTGTGAAGGGGGCAGCTCCCGGCCGCCCGGCCGGGAGCTGCCCCTCGTTCTCGGTTCCCCTGCCCGGGCGGTCGGCGCCAGCACCTCGGTAGTCCTGCCGCAACTCGGCCACGGCGCCGGAGACTCATGGGTGCATCACGTCGAGTGCTCCGCCGTCACGCCACCGGCGGACCGGCCGCGACCGCCCGGCCGCCGACCAGTTCCACCGGCCCGCCCCCGCCGCCGTCCCGCCCCGCCGCCCGGGCGGCTAGGCAGGCCTCCAGCCGGCACCGCGCCTGCTCGGAGAGGACCTCGCGGGCCTCGGTCGCCGTGAACATCCCCCAGTCCACCAGCTCCTCGGGCGGCAGCGTGATCCGCCCGAGGAGCTCGGCGGTCACCTCGCCGCCGTCGAAGACGTACACCATGGCCACCGAGCCGTCCGGGCCGGCCGACCAGTCCAGCGCCAGCAGGCGGCCCGGCTCCCGCTCCCAGCCGAGTTCCTCGCGGATCTCGCGTCGCGCCGCCGCCCGGGGCATCTCGCGGTCGGCCTCGACTCCGCCGCCCGGCAGCGTCCAGTACGGCCGGTCCTCCCGTGGGCGCAGGCGTACCAGCAGCACCCGCCCCGCCGGGTCGGAGAACAGCATCCGCGCCTTCGCCCGGATCCTCGGCAGCGAGGCGTAGTACGCCTCCCGCTCCAGCGGCGGCCGCTGCTGCGCCGCCCCGCCGCTGCCCGACAGCTCCAGCCCGGCCGCCCGGGTGTACGGCGGCGGCGGAACCGGCGGCACATGGGCAACGGTGTGCCCGACCGGACGGCTGTCCTCCAGCTCCAGCGGTCCGGCACCTCGCGGCGCGGTGAGACAGGCCGTGACCCGCCGCGACAGCCTGGGCGGCAACGCCGAGGCGAGCTGGCGATCCGTCAGCCAGGCCCAGCCGCCGACCTCCGTGGCCTGCGGCCGGAACGCGGAGAGCTGCTCGTCCCGCAGCGGCGCAGCCCAGTACAGATGGGCCGCGATCGGCGGGCGGCCGTCGCCCAGCGACCAGTCGACGCAGGCCAGCGGCCCCAGTTCGGGCCGCACCCCGAGCTCCTCGGCGATCTCCCGGAAGGCCGTCTGCCGCGGTGACCCGTCGGACGGCTCCCAGCCGCCACCGGGGATCGCGATCGGATGCTTCCGGTCGTACGTGAGGCGTACCACCAGGAGCCGACCCCGCTCGTCCGGGAGCAGCACCCCCGCCGCGGCCAGCACCCGCCCTCCGCCATCGGCCCCCGCGGACCCGCTCACCCCGAACCCCCTTCGCCCGAAGCCCACTTGGCTTTCGCAGAGCAGGACACGGCACACCGCCTCGCTGGTTCCCGGCCGCCTTGGTTCCCGACCGCCTTGGTACTCGTCCGGTAACCCGTCGATTCCCCGGCGGCCCCGCCCGCATGCCCGAGGCGGCCGAGGATCGCCCGGCTCCGTACCGCCCGTGCCGCCGGCGACGGCCGGACCGGCCGCACGCCGACGGTGGAGCACCCGGCCGGGGAGCCCGGCCGCCGCGACCGGCTCAGCCGACCGCCGTTCCGGGTCGCCAACCTCGGCCCCGGCCCCGATATTTGGCAGCAGGACCCGCCCGGAGCCCGCCACGGCCACCCGGAAGCCGGGTCCTCGGCCGACCCGGGTACGCCATCCGGGCGCGCCCGCGACCCCTCTTCCCAGGCACCAGGGAGCCCTGATGAGCAATCGCCGTACCTGCCGTCGCGCCGTCCTCCTCACGGCGGCCGCCACGCTGCTCGCCGGTACAGCACTCGCACTGCCCGCACCCGCGGCCGCCCTGCCCCCTCCGACACCCACCGGCGAGGCCGCCGCAGCGCTCGCCGACGACCTCCAGCAGCAGCTGGGCGAGGACCGTACCGCCGGTTCATACCTGGACGCCTCCGGCCGAGCGGTCGTCACCATCACCCACCCGGTGGACTCCCAGCGGGTGGAGGCGGCCGGGGCCGTTCCCCGGCTGGTCCCCCGAAGCGCCGCCCAGCTGGCCACCACCACCGCCGAGCTCGATCGCAGCGCCGCCGTCCCCGGTACCGCCTGGGCCGTCGACCCGGCCGCCGACCAGGTGGTGGTGTCCGCCGACACCACCGTCCGCGGCGCCGCCCTCGACCGGCTCACCCGGACGGTCGAGGAACTCGGCCCCGCCGTCCGGCTGGAGCGGGTGCCCGGGGTGTTCAGCCCCAGGGTGAACGGCGGCGACGCCATCCACGGCGGCCCGTACCGCTGCTCGCTCGGCTTCAACGTCCGTGGCCCGGAAGGCGGTTACTACTTCCTGACCGCCGGCCACTGCGGGAACGTCGCCTCGACCTGGTACACCACCGCGGCCCACACCACCCCGATCGGCAGCACCGAGAGCTCCACCTTCCCCGACCACGACTACGCCCTGATCAAGTACACCGACGGCAGCGTCCCGGCCTCCGCCGTGGACCTCTACAACGGCACCAGCCGTACGATCACCAGGGCTGCCAACCCCTCGCTCGGGCAGACCGTCAGCCGCAGCGGCAGCACTTCGCACGTGCACAGCGGCACCGTCACCGGGCTCAACACGACCGTGAACTACCTGCAGGGCACCGTCCGGGGGCTGATCAAGACGACCGTCTGCGCCGAGGAGGGCGACAGCGGCGGCCCGCTCTTCGCCGGCCAGACCGCGCTCGGCCTCACCTCGGGCGGCACCGGGAACTGCGCCGTCGGCGGCACCACCTTCTTCCAGCCCGTCACCGCGGCGCTCAAGGCGTTCGGCGTCGGCGTGTACTGACGTCGCGTCCATCCGTTCAGCGGCACGGCAGCACGGTCGGCCGAGCAGAAGTGGCAGGTGTCGAGGGGCGCCCATAGCTTCGATTAGGTGGCCCGATGCCGGTCGGGAACCCGAGTCCCGGCCGGCACTCGGGCCAGTTGAGCCAGCACCCGAGCACCCGAAAGCAGGTCATCACCCATGCCCACGCGCCGGACCCCGCAGTTGGCGGGCGTCGCAGTCATCCTCGCCGTCGGTCTGGTCACCGGGCTTCCCGGGCCGGCCGGCGCTTCCGTGTCTCCGGTCATCCGGCTCGTCCACCCGGGCGAGTCGATCCAGAAGGCGGTGGACGCCGCCGGACCCGGTGACACCGTGCAGATCCTCCCGGGCACCTACCGCGAGAGCGTCCAGGTCACCACCTCCGGCCTGACCCTCCGCGGGACCGGCCGGACCACCGTGATCACCGCGCCCGAGAAGTCCGCACCCGCCGCCACCGGCAACGCCTGCGCCAAGGCCGGCCACGGCCTGTGCGTCACGGGCACCGCCGGGCACCCGGTCACCGGGGTACGGATCGAGGCGCTCACGGTCGCCGGCTTCACCAAGAACGGCATCAACGCCTACGGCACCGACAAGATGACCGTGCACGCCGTCCTGGCCAGGGACAACGGGCAGCAGGGCATCAGCCAGGAGCAGTCCACCCGGGCCGTACTGCGCGGCAACGAGGCCCGCGGCAACGGCCAGGCCGGGATCTTCGTGGCGAACGTGGCGGACGGCAAGGTCCCGCCCGTCTTCACCAAGGGCACGGTGATCGGCGAGAACCGCCTCTCGGACAACCGGCTCGGCGTCGTGGTCCGCCGGGTGCGCGAGCTCAGCGTCCAGGCCAACGTGATCACGGGCAACTGCGGCGGCGTGTTCGTGGTCGGAGACGAGGGCGTGCCCCGGGCGGGCGCGCTGACGGTCCGGTCGAACCTGGTCCGGGCCAACAACAAGTTCTGCCCGAAGACCCCACGCCTGGACGTCGTCCAGGGCACCGGCATCCTGCTCACCGGAGCCGAGGACACCCTGGTGACCGGCAACCGGGTCGAGGGGAACGTCGGCAAGTCCTCGATGTCCGGCGGCATCGTCCTGTTCCACAGCTTCGTCGGTGCACCCAACAGCGGGATCAAGGTCACCGACAACACGGTGCGCGACAACGGCCCGGCCGACCTCGCCGTCCGCGACACCGGCACCGGCAACACCTTCGCCCGCAACCAGTGCCGGGTCTCCGAACCCGCCGGCCAGTGCTGACCGTTCCCCACAGAAAGGCGGGCACATGCACACGGCACCATCCACCACACCGACCGTCAATCCGACCTCGGTCAGCCCGAACGCCGCCAAGCTGACCACACCGATCGCCATCGGCCGCACCAACTCGCCACAGGCTGGCGACAGTCCGCCACCATCGCCGAACATGCGGCTGCGCGAGATCGTGTTCGGCGCCGCCTGCGCCGCAGCCGTCCGCGCGGCGGTCAGGCTCGAACTCGCGGACGCGATCGGCGAGTCGCCGGTCGGTGCCGAGGAACTCGCGGCCGTGGTCGGCGCCGAGCCGCCGCCGCTTCGCCGTCTGCTGCGGGCGCTCGCCTGCTACGGGATCTTCGCCGAGACCGAGGACGGCCGGTACGTCCACACCGAGATGTCCCGCCTGCTCCGCGAGGACGAGCCGAACAGCCTGCGCTACATCGCCCTCTGGTGCACCGAGCCGTGGACCTGGGACGCCTGGCCCCGCCTGGACGACGCGGTCCGCTCCGGGCGGACCGTCTTCCCGGACATCCACGGCAAGGAGTTCTTCGACTACCTGCACGACGACGCCCGCGAGTCCGCGGCGGTGTTCAACCGGGCGATGACCCACTCCAGCCGCCAGTCCGCCGCCGAACTCGCCGACTACCTCGACCTCACCGGGGTGCGGACGGTCGCGGACATCGGCGGCGGCCAGGGCCACGTCCTGGCCGGCCTGTTGGAGAAGTACCCCAAGCTGCACGGCACACTGCTCGACCTGCCCAAGGTGATCGAGGGCGCCGACCCGCGGCTGCGCGAGGGCGGACCACTGGCCTCCCGCATCACGCTGCTGCCGGGTGACTGCCGCGTCGCCGTCCCGGTCGACGCCGACCTCTACATCATCAAGAACATCCTGGAGTGGGACGACGACAGCTCCCGCCGGACGCTGCGCAACATCGTCGCCTCGGCCAGACCCGGCGCGCGGGTCGTGGTGGTGGAGAACCTGGTCGACGACACCCCGTCGATGCGCTTCACCACCGCCATGGACCTGATGCTGCTGCTCAACGTCGGCGGAGCCAAGCACTCCAAGCAGAGCATGGTCGACCTGATGACCGAGGCGGGCCTGTGCCTCGGCCACATCGGCCCGGTCAACCCCTATCTGCACGCCTTCGAGAGCACGGTCCCGCTCGACTGAGCGCGACACACACGGTGGAGCCGGCACCCCGAAACCGACGGGGTGCCGGCTCCACCGTGTGGCGGTGTCCGGAAGGCGCGTGTCGGTGTCCGGAACGCACGGTGGGGCGCGGACGCGAGCGGCCTCCCCGTCGTCTCGGTTCCCGCGCCCCCGGCCGCTCAACGGCCGCTCAACGGCCGCTCAACGGCCTCAACGGCCGGTCACCACCGGTTCCTCGGTCATCCGCGCGACCAGCCCGGTGGTGTGCGTCCCGGCCCGGAACTCCGGGCGGGCCAGCACCTCCCGCAGGAAGGCACCGGTGGTCCGCACCGCGGGGCCGTCGATCCGGAACTCGCTCAGCGCGCGGTCCATCCGGGCCAGCGCCTGCGTCCGGTCCGGTGCCCAGACGACCGTCTTGGCCAGAAGCGAGTCGTAGTCCGGGCCGACCAGCCAGCCGGGGTAGGCGTGGGTGTCGACCCGTACGAACGGCCCGCCCGGCGGGACGAACTCGGTCAGCAGGCCGGGCGTCGGCGCGAAGCCCCGGGCCGGGTCCTCCGCGTTCACCCGGCACTCGACGGCCACCCCGCGCGGCCGCACCTCGTCCTGCCGGAAGGAGAGCGGCCGCCCGGCGGCGACGGTGATCTGCTCCCGGACCAGGTCGATCCCGGTGACCATCTCGGTCACCGGATGCTCGACCTGGAGCCGGCAGTTGACCTCCATCAGATAGAACCGGTGATCCGGAGTCAGCACGAACTCGAAGGTCGCCGCCCCGACGTAACCGACCGCCAGCGCACCGCGTACCGCGGCCTGGCACATCGGCTCGCGCAGCTCCTGCGGCAGGTTGGGGGCCGGGGACTCCTCGATCAGCTTCTGATGCCTGCGCTGCACCGAGCAGTCCCGCTCGCCCAGGTGCACGGCCGCCCCGTGCCGGTCGCAGACCACCTGCACCTCGATGTGCCGGGCGTCCTCGATGAACCGCTCCAGATAGACGCGTTCGTCGCCGAAGACCGCCCGGGCGTGCGCCCGGGTCGAGTGGTAGGCGGGGAGCAGGCCGTCCTCGCCGCGCACCACGGCCATCCCGCGTCCGCCGCCGCCCGCCACCGCCTTGAGGATCACCGGGTACCCGACGCGCTGAGCGGTCTCCTTGGCGTCCCCCGGGGTGGCCAGCGCGCCGGTGCTGCCCGGCAGCACCGGCAGCCCGGCCCCGGCCATCAGCGTGCGGGCCATCGCCTTGTCGCCGAGTTGCTCGATCACCCTGGGAGGTGGGCCGATGAAGGTGAGCCCGTTCGCCTCGCAGATCTCCGCGAAGTCCGGGTCCTCGGAGAGGAAGCCGTACCCGGGGTGGACCGCCTCGGCGCCGGTGGCGATCGCCGCCTCGATGACGGACGGCACGTGCAGATAGCTGCCCTTGGCCTGGGGCGGGCCGATCCACACCGCGCGGTCGGCGAACCGGACCACCGCCGAGTCCCGGTCGGCGGTGGAGTACACGGCCACCGTCCGCAGCCCGAGTTCCCGGCAGGTCCGGGCGATCCGCAGCGCGACCTCGCCCCGGTTGGCGACCAGAACGGTGGTGAACATCGCCCTCACCCCTCGGCCGCCGGCTCCACGGCGATGAGCTGCTGCTGGTACTCCACCGAGGTGCCGTTCGGCACCAGCAGCTCCACCACCCGGCCGGCGACCTCCGCCTCGATGGTGCTCATCATCTTCATCACCTCCAGGATCCCCACGGTCTGTCCCGGCCGGACGAGATCGCCGACCGAGACGAAGGGTGGGGAACCCGGCTCGGGAGCCTGGTAGAAGGTGCCGACCATCGGTGCGCGGACGTACCGGAGTCCGCTCCCCGGTTCCTCGTCCGGCACGGCCGCCGCCTGCCCGGTGGACGGCCGCACCGGCGGCTGCGGTCCTTCGGTGACGGGCCAGTCGATCTCCACGCTGGTCCGCCCGTGCTGCAGCCGGATCCGGGTCGGCAGCTGCGGCGAGAGGCCGGCCAGCTCCCGGACGGCCCGGCAGACCGCCTCCAGATCGGCCCGGCTGGCCTCCGCCGAGCCGGGGAAGGCGTGCGGGTTGATCAGCGTGACGGACTTGCGGCCGTTCTCCTGATGGGTCTTCTTGTCCACACCGAGTGTCACTGTGCACCTCTCTCGACCGTTCCGGCCGCCGGGCCGACCACCGGCCCGGCGGCGGTCCCTCCGTCCGCCCCGGCCACCTCGACACCGAAGCGGCGGAAGCGCTGCTTGCGTTCCGCGAGCAGCCGTGCGGGCTCCCAGGGGATCAGCTCGCCGAGAGCCGCGGTCAGCGCCTCGCCGAGCATCGCGGCCGCGCCCGCGTGGTCCCGGTGCGCGCCGCCGTCCGGTTCGGGGACGACGCCGTCCACGACGCCGAGCCGGAGCAGCTCACCGGCGTGCAGGCGGAGCGCGTTGGCGGCGGTGGGCGCGGCCGCGGGGTCCTTCCAGAGGATGGCTGCGCAGCCCTCCGGACTGATCACGGAGTAGACGCCGTTGGCGCTCACCAGCACCCGGTCGCCGATGCCGAGGGCTAGCGCCCCGCCGCTGCCGCCCTCGCCGATCAACACGGTGACGATCGGTACCGGCAGCCGGGACATCAGACGGAGGTTCTCGGCGATGGCGATGGCCTGGCCGCCGCGCTCGGCGTCGGGGCCCGGGTTGGCGCCGGGGGTGTCGACCAGGGTGACCAGCGGGAGCCTGAGCTTGGCGGCCATCCGCATCAGCCTGGCCGCCTTGCGGTAGCCGGCGGGGGAGGGCATGCCGAAGCGGCGGCGCCGGCGCTCGGCCAGATCGGGACCGCCCTTGTGATGGCCGATCAGCACCACCGGGAGCCCGCCGAGCCGGCCGAGGCCACCGATGATGGCGGGGCAGTCCTCGCTGAGCCGGTCGCCGTGCAGTTCGAGAAAGTCGTCGAGCAGACGGCCCACGTAGTCGAGGCTGCTGGGCCGGTCGGGGTGCCGGGCCAGCCGGACGGCGGCCCAGGAGTCGTGTCCGGCCGGGGCGGCAGCCCTGCGCGGGACCCGCCCCGGTGGGCGGCCCGGCTCGGGCGGCCCGGCGGGGGAGCGCAGGCCCAGTAGCCGGCCGAGCGTGGCGCGCAGCGCGGGCCGGGCCACGACGTCGTCAACCAGGCCGTGGGCCAGCAAGAACTCGGCGGTCTGGAAGCCCTCGGGCAGCTTCTCGCCGGTGGTCTGCTCGATCACCCGGGGCCCGGCGAAGCCCATCCGGGCCCCGGGCTCTGCGATGATCACATCGGCCAGGGTGGCGAAGGAGGCCGCCACCCCGCCGTAGGTCGGGTCGGTGATCAGCGAGATCACCAGGATCCCGGCCTCGTCCAGTTCGGCCAGCGCCTGTGCGGTCTTGGCCATCTGCATCAAGGAGAGCACCCCCTCCTGCATCCGCGCTCCACCGGAGGCGCAGACCAGCAGGAGGGGGGTGCGCAGCCGCAGGCTGGTCTCGGCGGCCTCGGTGATCTGGGCGCCGACCCCGCACCCTAGGCTGCCGCCGAGGAAACGGAAGTCCATGGCGGCGATGACCACCGGCTGCCCCTCGATCCGCCCGGTCGCGCAGAGCACGGCGTCCTCAAGGCCGGTGTCGGCGCGGGCGTCGGCCAGCCGCTCGTGGTACGGGCGGCTGTCGACGAATGCGAGCGGGTCGTGCAGCGCCGCGACCTGGCGCAGCGGCTCGGCTGATCCGGGGTCGAGCAGCTGGTCCAGGCGCTGCTGGGCGGTGAGCCGGCCGTGCCAGCCGCAGTCCGGGCAGACCCGCAGGCTCCGCCGGAAGCGGCGGCCGTAGATCAGGCCGGCGCAGTGTCCGCAGCGGACCCACTCCGGGTCCGTCCGGTCGTCGGTGTCCACCATGGCGGGTCCTCCTCCGGCCCAGCGGGATGCGGCTCAGCGGGATGCGGCTCAGCGGGACGCGGCGCGCTCCCAGCGGTAGAACTCGCGGGCCATCGCGTCCTTGGGCTCCCGCCAGGTGGCGGGGTCGTACGCCTGGACGAAGGCGGTGAGCTTCTCGCTCACGTCGCGGAACTCCGGGTGGTCCTTGTACCTGGCCACCGAGGGGCCCGGCGGCCGGTCGGCCTCGATCAGGTGCAGGTAGAGATCGCCGAACTGGAACAGGCTGCGGCCGGTGACCCCGACCAGGTGCGGCAGCTCGCCCCGGTCGGACTCGGCGAAGACCTCGGCGATGTCCGCGCCGCACTCCGGCTTCATCCGCGCGACGATCAGCGTGCGGTGCACGGTGTTCACCCCTTCCTCCCCGCGCGCTTCTCGACCTTGTCCCGGATGAGTTCCATCTGGATCCGCGAATTGCGGTTGATGTGGTTGGTCATCCCCTCGTCGTCGACGGGGGCGGTGGGCTTCATGGCGAAGTCCTGGATCCACCGCATGCTGGTGCCGCCCGGGACCTCGGCGTACTCCCAGCGGATGTCCATGTACTCGAACGGGCCCGGCTCGACCCGGCGGGCCTTGACGGCCAGCCCCTTGCGGTCACAGGTCCGCTCGGACACCCAGCTCCAGACCTTGCCGTTCTCGTCGGGGTGCATGGTGAGGCGGAAGGTGGTCCTGGCGCCCTCGCGCTCCAGCACCTCGACCGAGGCGTACTCGCTGAACAGCTGCGGCCAGTTCTCCAGGTCGTTGGTCATCTCCCAGACCAGGTCGACGGGGGCATCGATGACGACGGTGTTGTCGGTGTGACCGGGCATCTCATGAACCTGCTTTCGCGAAGGAGTTGTTGATGGCGACGAGGAACTCGGACGGCGTCTTGGCCATTTCGGCGCCGTCCACGATCTGCACACCGTGGCGGTTCTCCAACTCGCCCACCACACCGAGCAGTCCGAGCGAGTCCACGCCGAACTCCTCGAAGGTCGTCTCGGGACGCTGCAGGTCCCGCGGGTCGATGAAGATACCGGCCTTGCCCTTGATCAGGGCCGAGAGCTCGGTGTGGGTCAGGTTGGTGGGCATGCACTGCTCCTTGTCGGGTGTCTTCAGTTGATCCAGTTGGTCTCGGCGTGTGAGCGCGGCGGCCTCACACGTCCTGGCCCCGGCGCAGCACCAGGGCCGCGTTGGAACCCATCAGCCCCCGGCTGAGCACCAGCGCGGTACGCAGCTTGCAGGAGCGGGCGTAGCGGGTCACCAGATCCACCTCGTGGCAGACCTTGGTGACCTTGGGAGTGGGCGGGATGACGCCCTGCTCCATGGCGAGTACGGCGGCCGCCACGTCCAGCATCGGGGCGCCGCAGTACGCCCGGCCGAAGCCGGCCTTGGGAGCGGTGACCGGGACACGGCCCGCGTGGTCGCCCAGCGCGTCCCGCAGGGCCAGCACCTCGGCCAGATCGGCCTCCGGAGTGCCCAGCGCGTCGGCGAAGACCACGTCGATCTCGTCGGGCGCGCAGTGCGCCTCCCTCAGCGCGCCCCGGACGGCCCGGGCGAGGCCCTCCCTGGACTCCGCCCAGCGCGACGCCCCGGTGAAGGTGGCGGCGTGCCCGGCGAGTTGGGCCCGGATCCGGGCCCCGCGCGCGGCGGCCGCCGCCCGGGACTCGACCACGAACATCGCCCCGCCCTCGGCGGGAGCGAACCCGGCCGCCCGCGCGGTGAACGGCAGATAGGCCGAGTCCGGGTCGGCGGACCGGCTCAGCTCCGGGTAGCCGAGCTGGCAGACCATCGAGTACGGCGCCAGCGGGGCCTCCGCCGCGCCCACCACCACCGCCTCGGTGCCCCGCCGGATGGCCCGGGCCGCGTGCGCCAGCGCGTCCAGACCGCCCGCTTCGTCGGAGGCGACGACCCCGCACGGGCCCTTGAAGCCGCCCCGGATCGACACCTGCCCGGTACTGGCCGCGTAGAACCAGGCGATCGACTGGTACGGTCCGACGTACTCGGGGCCGCGGCCCCAGAGCTGCTGCAGCTCCCGTTGGCCGAACTCGCCGCCGCCGGAGCCCGCGGCGGTCACCACGCCCACGGAGAACGGCGATCCGGCCGCAGGGTCCAGCGCGGCGTCGGCCAGCGCGAGGTCGGCCGCCGCCATCGCGAAGTGCGTGAACCGGTCCGTCTGGACCAGGTACCGCTCCTCCACCGATCCCGACGGCTCGAAGCCCCGGACCTCGCCGGCGACCCGCAGCGGCTGGTCGCCGCAGCCCTCCCGGGAGATCGGCCCCAGCACCGAGGCGCCCTCCTGGACGGCCTTCCAGAAGTCGTCGGTACCGACCCCGTTCGGAGCGATCACCCCGATGCCGGTCAGCACCACGCGGCGCTGCACCTGATCGTCCGTCACATTGCCTCACCCTTTCCGACTGAGCACCACGGCTGACTGGAAGCCGCCAAAACCGCTGCCGACCGAGAGCACATGACGGAGCGGTATCTCCCGGGCGGTGCGCGGCACGTAGTCCAGGTCGCACTCCGGGTCAGGGGTGGAGTAGTTCGCGGTCGGCGGCACCACGCCGTGCGCCAGCGCCAGGGTGCACGCCACCAGCTCGATCGCGCCGATCGCGCCCAGCGAGTGGCCGACCATCGACTTGATCGAACTCATCGGCAGCCGGTAGGCGTGGGCGCCCAGCGAGCGCTTGACCGCGGCGGTCTCGTGCCGGTCGTTCTGCTTGGTGCCCGAGCCGTGCGCGTTCACGTAGTCGATCTCCGTGCCGTCCAGCCCGGCCTGATCCAGCGCCCGGTTGATCGACTCGGACATCTCCAGGCCTTCCTTGGTCAGCCCGGTCATGTGGTAAGCGTTGCCGAAGGTGGCGAACCCGCCGATCTCGCAGTACACCGTGGCGCCCCGGCGGCGGGCGTGCTCCAGCTCCTCCAGCACCAGCACCGCGCCGCCCTCGCCGAGGACGAAACCGTCCCTGCTGGCGTCGAACGGCCGGGAGGCGTGCTCCGGGTCGTCGTTGCGCGCACTGGTCGCCTTGATCGCGTCGAAGCAGGCCACGGTGATCGGCGAGATCGGCGAGTCCGAGGCGCCGGCGATGACCACGTCGGCCCGGCCCTCCTGGATCGACTGGAAGGCGTAGCCGACCGCGTCCAGCCCCGAGGTGCAGCCGGTCGAGACGGTCTGCACCGGACCGTGCGCACCCGCCTGCTCGGCCACCGCGGAGGCCAGCGTGCTCGGCGAGAACGCCCGGTGCAACTGCGGCCCGGCCTCGCGGTGGTCCACGTCCCAGCGCTCGCCGCCGGCGCTCACCAGCGCGTAGTCGTGCTCCAGGCGGGTGGTGCCACCGACCGCCGTACCGAGCGAGACCCCGACCCGCCACGGATCCTCGGCCGCCAGGTCGAGCCCGGCGTCGCGGACCGCCTCGGCCGCCGCCACCAGCGCGAACTGCACGTACCGGTCGGAGCGGGCCACCTGCTCGGCGTCCAGTCCGTGCGCTGCCGGATCGAAGTCGCACTCGGCGGCGATCCGGGAACGGAACCCGGTCGGGTCGAACAGCGTGATGCCCCGGGTCGCGGTCCGGCCTGAGGTCAACAGCGACCAGAACGCGGGCACGCCCACGCCGCCGGGCGCCACCACGCCGATTCCGGTGACCGCCACCCGCCTGGTCACGGTGCGACCTTCGCGGGTTCCGTCAGCCCCGGCCGCGGGGTCTCCTCGGTGTCGACGTGCCCGAGCTCGGGACGCGGCGCCAGCGGGCCCAGGTGGAAGACCATCTTCGCCTCGGTGTCTCCCACGTTGCGGAACCGGTGCCGCATGTTCACCGGGATCATCAGCCCCTGCTCGGGCCCCAGCGCCACGCTCACCCCGTCCAGGTCGGCCTCCAGGTCACCGCAGACCACGAAGACGAACTCCTCGGAGTACGGGTGGTAGTGCTCGCCGATCCGCTCCCCGGGCCGGATGATGGCCAGGCCCATGAACCCGCTGGTGGCGCCGCACATGGTGGGGGTGAGCATGGCGCGCAGGTCTCCGCCGCGCCGCCGGTTCGGCGGTACGTCGTCGACGTGCACGATGCGTGGAAGTTGCGTGGTCATGGCTGCTGCCTCCAGGTGGTTTCTGCCGGGGTGGTGGAGCGGGGATACGGCTGACGGGGCGTCATCTGGTCAGTCCGAGCTGCGATCGGTGACCAGGGAGAGCTCCCAGGCCGCGACCAGCAGCCGGGCGGTGTCGTCCCCGGGCCCGCCGGCGTCGGAACCGAGTTCCGTCAGCCGGCCGAGCATCGCATCGGGCCGCCCCCCGCGCACCCCGAGCGCGACCTCGACGGCGGACTTCGCCGGAACGGTCAGATCAACCTGCCGCACCAGCACGTCACCGCGGTGGAAGATCGTGCTGCGCACCAGCACACCGGCCGGATCGGCAGCTTCCGCGAGGTCCTGACGGTGCAGCAGTTCCGCCAGCTGCTCACCGCAGCCGCTGCGGACCGGGTAGCTCAGCGCGTGCCGGTACACCATCGCGGGCTCCTTGCGGCGAGCCACCGTGTGGTGCACGGCCGGCAGCGCCGCCCGCTGGAAGAAGTCCCGCGCGGAGAGCGGGTCGCTCAGGTCGCGGGCCTCCTCCAGGTACGGATTGACGGCCTCCTCGACCGCCCGTACCTCGGGCTGCTGCGCCACGTGCCGCAGTGCCGCGACCAGGTCGCCGACCACCTCGACCGCCCGCACCACCCGGTTGCCCTTCATGTAGAGCGAGGTCCGGGCCAACCGGGTGGCCTCGTCCACCCGGGCCCGGGGCGAGGTGTAGCCGGCGAGGATCTCCGCCACCTTCTGCTCGCTGCCCGGCCGCACCGTGAAGGTCAGTGCGTGCCGCACGATCCCGTCCGCGCTGCCCGCGGGCACGGGCCGCGGCGCCGCGCTGCTGTCGAGGGTGCCGCGGCCCGAGGTCTCCCGCATGATGCTGAACCGCAGTGACCTGGTGTCCCGGACACACCCGTGCAGCGGCCGCACCATCTCGCGGTGCGCCTCGCTGTCCACCCAGGCCAGGAACGGCTGGGCGCTCTCCCACTCGCTGGTGATCAGCCACTGCGCGGGGTTCTCGATCGACTGGCAGAGCTGGTCGCTGACATGGCCGGGGACCGAGGCCACCTGGTGCCGCAGCTGCTCGTAGGCGTCCAGGAAGCGGTCCTGCGCACCGTCCTGGACATCCAGCAGCAGCACCACGCGGAGACGCGAGTCCTGCGGTGTGGAGCGCTGCGCCTGAGGTTCGGACAGCGTGATCATTTTTGACTCTCCTTGGGCAGTTTTTAGGAAAGGCGAGCCCGAAGAAGCGCACTTCCGAGCCCTGCGAGCGCGTGATGTGACTCTCCGTGATCGCGTGAGCGCGTTCGGGCCTCAGCCTGAATCCGATCGTCGGGTGCCTGACCGAACCGCGCGAGATCTGCGGGCCATCCGGGCGAAACCCGCTCCGGCGGCGCGGCCGGAGGGGATGGATCACGGGTCCCGCACCGCGTACTCCTGGAGCAACCGATGAACCCGAAGACCGACGAGCGCGTCCCGGTCCTGATCGTGGGCGGCTCGCTGGTGGGCCTGTCCACCTCCCTCTTCCTCGGCCGCCTCGGCGTCCGGCACCTGCTGGTGGAGAAGCACGCCGACACCTCCCACCACCCCCGAGGGCGCGGGAACAACCTGCGCACCATGGAGCTCTACCGGGTCGCCGGCGTCGAGGACGACATCCGCAGCGCCGCCTGCGTCCTGGCCGGCAACCACGGGATCCTGCAGGCTCACACGCTCACCAGCGCCGACCAGGAGTGGCTGTTCCGGGAGATCGACCCGGGCGGCGCGCTGGCCAGGTTCAGCCCCACCAACTGGTGCCTGTGCAGCCAGAACGACCTCGAACCCGTACTGCTGCGGCACGCCCGTGAACTCGGCGGCACGCTGTGCTTCAGCACCGAGCTGCGCTCCTTCGAGCAGGACGCCGACGGCGTCACCGCCGTGCTGCGCGACCGGGAGACCGGCGCCGAACGCACCGTCCGCGCCGACTACCTGGTCGCCGCCGACGGTCCGCGCAGCCCCGCCCGCGAGCGCCTGGCCATCGGCCAGACAGGGAAGGGCGACCTCTTCCACAACGTCAGCATCACCTTCCGCGCCAAGCAACTGGCCGAGGTGGTGGACGACCGCCTCTTCATCGCCTGCTACCTCACCAACCCGGACGGGTCCGGTGCGCTGCTGCCGGTGGACAACGTCGAGAACTGGGTCTTCCACGCGCCCTGGAAGCCCGACCAGGGCGAGACCCTGGAGGACTTCACCGACCAGCGCTGCATCGACCACATCCGCACCGCCACCGGAGTGCCCGACCTGGAGGTCGAGATCACCGGAAAGGCCCCCTGGCACGCCGCCGAACGGGTCGCCGAACGCTACTGCTCCGGACGCGTCTTCCTGGCCGGCGACTCCGCCCACGAGATGTCGCCCACCGGCGCCTTCGGATCCAACACCGGCATCCAGGACGCCCACAACCTCGCCTGGAAGCTCGCCGCCGTCCTCGGGGGCTGGGCCGGACCCGGCCTGCTGGAGACCTATCAGCAAGAACGCCAACCGGTCGCCCGGGCCACCAGCGAACGCGCCTCCGCCCGCTCCGCCGAACACCGCCACCCCGGCTACGACGCCCTGCCCGGCACCGGACGGCAGAGCAACGTCCTGGCCGTGGCCCTCGGCTACCGCTACAACACCGGCGCCGTCCTCGGCGCCGACCCCACCGCACCCACCGTCCCCGGACGCTTCCAGCCGGACGGCGCCCCCGGCGGGCGGGCCCCCCACCTATGGCTGCGCCGCGCGGGCGTACGGCTCTCCACCGTGGACCTGTTCGAGAAGCACCTCGTACTGCTCACCGGCCCCGGCGGGTCCGCCTGGCACCTGGCCGCCGAACGGGTGGCAGGCAAGCTGGACATCCCGCTGGACCGCTACCGCATCGGCACCACCACCGAGGACGACCTGGCGCCCGAGCCCGGCACCGACTGGGCCACCGCCTACGGCACCGGCCCCGACGGTGCAGTCCTGGTCCGGCCGGACGGCTTCGTGGCCTGGCGTGCCACGGCGGCCGCGGCCGACGCGGAGTCCGTGCTCGGCGCCGTGCTCGGCGACCTGCTGCGGCTCTGACCCGCTCTGCCGGTTGGCGCCTCGACCGGACCAAGTGGCATGGCACAAAGGCCGGTTCCCCACTGTGAACGGAGAACCGGCCCTCGTGCCCGGGGTCGGGCTAGGCCGGCGTCGACGCCTCGTGGACCTGGGCGTACGGTGCGAGCTTGCGGATCGACTCGATGCTCTTCATCAGCGACTCCTTGCTGTCGTGCGGGTCGCTGGTGATCAGCACCGAACCGTTGCTCGCCTTCAGCCGGAACCGGTGCACGCCCGGCTTCTCGGTGTAGACCTCGAACTTGCCTGCCATGGAGATTTCACCTCTCGAATCTGGTCGCCCCCCCTCCCGACGCACCGTAGGCCGGGCGTGCGACCACCGCATGCTGAATGGGCCGTCCGGGTAAGGGAGTTCGAACCCCGAATCGGGTTCACTCTCTCGTGGGGACATGGCGGGGACATGGCGGTGGTAGCGCCACCCGTAGCGCGCACTGACCAGCACAACGTCATGGCCTACCCGGCCCCACCCCGCCAACCTGGGCTGGCGTGCTCGCTCGGCGGATCGACCTGCGGGCGTCGGCGGGCGCCGGTGGCGGCGCCCGCTCCTGTGCACCAGCAGGCTTGAGTCGGGGAGTCCGACCTGGGGTTCTCCGGTCCTTCGGAGGCCTCAGGAGGTGAAGACCACGCCCTGGCTGACCGGCTGGAGGGAGCCGACCGTGAACCCGGCGGGGGAGACGCTCAGTTGCGGTACCGGCTTGCCGTCGACGCCAAGGAGGTTGGCGGTGAGCTGGGTGGTCTCGTCAGGCGGGGTGATCGTGATGCCGGCCAGCACCTTGCAGGTCGAATCGGCCTTGTCGCAGGACGTCCACTTGAGGCCGGAGAACGCCGAGACGCCCGGCTTGAGGCTGACCTCGACCGGCTGCCCGGGGTGCGCGACCCGCGAACTGCCGGTCACCACCGGGCTGTTGTCGGCCAGCAGACCGCCGTAGCCGAGGTAGCCGTGGACCGTGCAGGTGCGCGAGCTCTTGTTGGTGAGCATCACCATCGCGGACCCGGGGTGATCCGGCTGCAATTGGACGTCGGCCTTGAGATCGGCAGTGTGGCAGCGGGTGGAGACCTTGCCGTCGGAGGCGGAAGTGCCGGACGCCACGGCCCCGGGACCCCCCGCGGAAGCAGCCGGCTTGCCCGACGCACCCGACGTCCCGGCACCCCCCGAGGGTGCTGGCGAGGCCGCGGACGTCGACGACACCTCGTCGTTGCACGCCGCCGCTCCCAGCCCCAGCGCCAGCACCGTCGCTGCCACTGCCACTGTCCTGCCAACCCGCATGATCCACCCCTCCGGTTCCGCGGACGGCACCCGGTCGTGCCTCCGATCACCCCAGGGGACGCCACGCTCCCGCCTGCCGGTTCGCCGCCTTCCGTTCCGGGGGCGTAACAGCCGATGCTCTCAATCTGGCGGCTCACTGCGCGCACCACCTGGCCGCGCCGGACCTGCCCGCGCTGCACCCCGCGCAGCAGCAGCGCGACGTTGTCGCCGGCCTCGGCGGACTCCATCGTCCGGCCGAAGGTCTCCACGCCCGTCACCACGGACTGCACGTCCGCGTCGTAGCCGAGCACCTCCACCCGGCTCCTGGGCGGAGACGACCAGGATCGCCGTCCAGCTGCGCCGCGCCCGTGATCATGTTCTTCACGAAGTCGGCGTGGCCGGGCATGTCGACGTGATGCATAGTGCCGGGTGGCCGTCTCGTACTCGACGTGCGCGATGTTGATGGTGATGCCGCGGGCGGCCTCCTCCGGGGCCCGGTCGATCCGGTCGAACGGGACGAAGGAGCCGCCGCCGCGCTCGGCCAGCACCTTGGTGATGGCGGCGGTGAGGGTGGTCTTGCCGTGGTCGACATGACCCATGGTGCCGATGTTCAGGTGCGGCTTGGCCGACGCCCTCTCAGACTGCCGGGGCCAGGATGGCCTCCTCCTCGACCTGTGCGTTGTCGTAGGCGGTGCGGGCCTGGTCGATCTGGTGGCGGTGGCGTTCGGCCCAGCCGGTGAGCGCCAGCAGCGATTCGTACAGCTCGCGGGCCATCGGGGTGGCGGTGTACTCCACCTTGGGCGGAACGGTCGGGTAGACGGTGCGGGTCAGCAGGCCGTCCCGTTCCAGGTTGCGCAGGGTGAGGGTGAGCATGCGGCGGCTGATGCCCTTGACCTGGCGCTCCAGTTCGGTGAAGCGTGCCGGGCCTTGGGTGGTTACGAGCAGGATGCCGATGCTCCACTTCCCACTCACCCGTCCGAGGACTTCGAGGACCGAGCAGGCAGCCTCCGCAGCGGGAGACTCGCACTGACTCGAGCCGCTGACCTGGGGTGTCACACGGGTGTTCCTCTGGGACATGAAAGTGCCTCCTTCCGCTGTCGGCCATGGTTCCAGAACATGATCTCTGTAACAAGACGTGCACCTAGCCGGCCCGCGCGGCGGCATCCGCGCCCCTGGTCACTTCCTGCGCATCGTCCTGCTTCCGACAAGAAGGCAATCAGCCATGGCCATTGACAACAGCTCTGCTGACCCAGGGCACCGCACAGATGCGGGACCTGCGCGACGGCTACAGCCATGCCTTCCTGGTCGCCGCGGGCTTCGTGTTCCTCGCCTGGGCGGTCACGTTCTCCGTCCTGCGGGACGGACGCCGACACCAGGACGCGGTCCGGCCGGAGAAGCAGACCGCGCAGACCGTCGCCGCGCGATAGCCGCGCGGCGCGGAACCCGGGCGTGAGCCAGGCCGCACGGGACGCGCCCGGCACTTGGTACCACCGGCCGACGGACAGGCCGACCATGCGGACGAGACAGACGGAAACGAGAGGTGTTCATCGTGGCGGACAAGATCCGAGTGGGAGTCGTCGGCGCGCACGCACAGCGGGGCTGGGCACGCGGGGTGCACCTGCCGGCGCTCTCGGCGCTCGACGACTACGAGATCAGTGCGGTCGCCGGGACCAGCGACGCATCGGCGCGGGCTGCGGCCGAGGTGTGGGGCGCCCGGCACGCCTTCACCGATCCCGAGGCGCTCATGGCACACCCGGAGGTCGACCTGGTCACCATCGCCGTACAGCTTCCGCGCCGCGACGGGCTGGTGTCCGCGGCCATCGCGGCGGGCAAGCACGTCTACAGCGAGTGGCCGCTGGCCCTGTCCGCAGCGGAGGCTGAGCGGTTTCGGACGGAGGCGCAGTCCGCGGGGGTGCGGCACGCGGTGGGGCTGCAAAGCCGCCACCATCCGGCGGTCCGGCTGACGCGCGACCTGATCGCGGACGGCCTCGTCGGAGAGGTGCTGTCGGCCTCGCTGACGTACTCCCTGTCGACACCGGAAGTCTGGTCCGAGCGGTACGCCGCGCTGTTCGACCACACCAAGGGCGTCAACCACGTGGCGGTCGTGGGCGGCCACTCGATGGACATGTACCGCTTCATCGTCGGCGACTTCACCGAACTGTCGGCGACACTGACGACCCGGATCCGCCGCGTCACGCTGGAGGAGACCGGGAAGGAGATCGAGGTGACCTCCCCCGACCAGATCGCGGTGGCCGGGCTGCTCCAGTCCGGTGCCGCCGCATCGGCGCACCTCATGACGGGCGGCCCGCACGGCGACGGATTCCGCATCGAGGTGCACGGGCGCGCCGGCCGGCTGGTGCTGCGCTCCACGGACGACTCGCTGGTCGGCCCCGAGTTCGTGCTCACCCATGCGGCGGGCGGCGGCGGGCCGGTGAAGCTGGAGGTGCCCGAGGGCTACCGGCCGCATCCGGCCGACGCGCCGCCGGCGGTGCGCAACGTGCGCCAGGTGTACGCCGGACTGGCGCACGCGATCCGCACCGGGGAGTCTTTCGAACCGGACTTCGGCACCGCAGTGCACACACACCGCCTGCTGGACGCCATCAAGAGGTCCGCCGAGAGCGGACAGCGGCAGACCCTGCGGGACTGACAGGGCCATGGAGGTTCCGAACGGTCGGCATCGCCGTTCAGTCCTCCCCGCGCGAGCGGAGGTCAGCCGTCGCTTGGCCTGGTCTGGAGCTGACGGCCGTCCTCCCCGCGCGAGCGCGGTCACGGGCACCTGGCGATTCCGGCGTAGGACGGACTGGGCCCCGCCGCGCGGGAATCCGCTGTCGGCCGCCGGGAGAGCGTTCTGCTCACAGGCCGGGTGCCTGGAAGCCGTTCAGGTACCAGAAGGGGGCGGCGTACCAGATCAGAGCGATCGCAGTGACGAGGGTGCCGCCGGCCAGGGGGAGTGCCCAGCCGGGCCAGCGGCGGTGCCGGACCACGATGACCTTGGCGACGAAGGCCCCGTAGAGGAAGCAGCCGGTGAGCGAATGCAGCGCCACGCGGGTGTTGGTCAGTTCGACGCCGTAGGCGGTGATGCAGTGCCGAGCGATGGGCAGGGAGAGGAGGAAGGCGGTCAGGCCGATGAGGCGGTGCGTGGTGTGGACCCCGTGCGGTGCGGCTCGCAGCGCGGGCAGGCGGCCGTACATCCACAGGGCGAGGAGTAGTTGGATCAGCGCCAGGCCCAGGAGCGCGGATCCCATTTGGGCCTTCAGCAGTCTTGCGTCGTCGCCGCGGTTCCCGAAGAGGCTGGTCTCGTAGTTGGGGGTGTGTGCCCGGCCGAACCAGAAGAGGCCGACCACCACCGCCACGGGCAGGAGGATCCACAGAGCGCCGTAGAGCCGTCGGTGGTCGGCGGGGTGAGCGAGGCCGGTCACGTACTCGGCCACCCCCACTCCCGATTTTGCCGCCGCAACCTCGGCTGCCTTCCAGGCCACGAGGATCAGCAGGGTGAGCGTCTCGGCGATGAGACTGAGCAGGGCCTGTGGGGCGGGTTGCAGGCCGTTCTCGGAGAACCCGAACAATCCGATGGTGCGGGATGCGACGAACCCGGCGAGCGTGCAGACGGCGATCGCGGTGGCGGCGGCTCGCAGTAGCAGGGGCGGCGCGAACAGAAGGAGTGCGGCCACTGCGAAGGCGGCGCTGGCCTGCAGCAGGAACAACGAGCCGATGACGTGGACGTAGCGGTATCCGTTGACGTAGAGCTGGGCGTGGATGTATCCGCTCGCCGCGAGTGTCAGGGCGAGCACCAGGCGCGGTGCGAGGGCGGGCAGGCTCCGGGTGTTCATGCGAGTCTCTCGTCCTTGACGGCCAGTGCGTGGTTGCCCTGCCAGTAGTTGACGGTGCGGATGCCGAGTGCGTCCTTGAGGCGTCCGGCGGGCAGTACCTGCGGGAGTGGGGCGGGGCCCTGGCCGGGTTTGGGGAACGGGTAGCAGGTGGGGCGCGCTGAGTGGAAGGTGATGTTGCCCTCGGTCTTGCTGAACAGCTGGTGGACGTGCCCGTTGAGGCATGTGACGGAGGAGAAGCGGCGGAACATCGACAGCAGTTGCACCGCGTCGTCGGTGCCCCAGCCCCACGTCGGATACATCGCGAACAACGGGATGTGACTGAAGATGACGATGGGGGTGTCCGACGACAGACCGGCGATGTCCTTGCGCACGAAGTCGATCTGATCGTTGCCCAAGTGGCCGAGTTGCTCCAGGTGCAGCGTGTTGACCAGCGCGATGAAGTGCACACCGTGGGTGTCGAAGCTGTACCAGCCGTCGCCGAGGGTGTTCTTGCCGAAGGCCTGCCGGTAAGCGCGTGGTCCGTTGTCTCCGATCGAGTCGTGCTCGCCCGGCACGGTGAAGACCCGGTCCGTGTCCAGCTGCGACAGCATCTGCTTGACCTGGTCGAACTGGGCGGGGGTGGACAGGTGCGTCAGGTCGCCGCTGTGCATGACGAAGTCGGGTCGGAACCCGAGGGAGTTGACCTGGTTGATCGCTTCGCCGAACGTCCCGGTGACGTCCATGTTGGCCGGGCCCTGGAAGCCGATGTGGCTGTCGGAGACCTGCACGAAATGCAGGTCCGCGCTGCTTGCCGGGGCCGCGCTCGCCGAACCAGGAATATGACTGATCACCTCTCCTGCGGCGACCGTCAGGACCACGGCACCACCGAACCAGGCGGAGTGCCGCATGAACTGCTGGCGGGTCATGCCGTGCTCGTCGCCGCCATCGGAGGCGCGGGAGTCCTCGGTCATGGCGTCACCTCCACGGTTGCGGTCATGAACGGGTGGATGGTGCAGAAGTACGGGTAGGTGCCGGGGGTGGTGAACGTGAAGCTGTAGGTGTCGTTGGTGGCCAGGGCCGCCGACTGCAGTGGCCCGCCCGATCCCTGCTTGCTGGTGACGGTGTGAGCGTCGGAGTCGGTGTTGGTCCAGGTCACCTTCGTGCCCGCCTTGACCCTCAGTGTGGCCGGGGAGAACGCAAAGTTCTTGATCGTCACCGCATTGGCGGCCGCTGGAGCGGACGGCTGCCCGCTGGTGGGTGAGGTCGAGGGGGTGCCTGGTGGTGGGCTGGCCACAACCGTACCGCTCGTTCCGGAGGCACCGGGAAATCCCGGCAAGGTCTGGCCGGGTCCGGGACTCAGCGCGCCGCCGGGTTCGGGGTGTGACGATCCACCGCACGCGCTGAGCAGTCCGAGTGCTCCGGCAAGGACGACAGCGGCCAGGCACATCGTGCGCGACCGCCGGACCGGCGGAGAGGAGCTCGCATTCATGACCATCGTTCCTTCTGCGCGTCCCCAGCCGCACGGGCGGGTGTGATCCAGGACCAGTCCGGGATCGGTCTTCTCGGATAGATGGACGACCGCGTTACACCCGTCGGGGGATGCTGGAAGGGGTGCAACCGGCGGGTTACTTTATGTGAGCGGACAGCACATTCCATGTAGCGAAACGAATTCCACAGCGGAGTCTCGTAGTTTCACCCTGGCGGCGGGCAGCGGAACGCCACGAGCAAGGAAGTCCCAGAGTTCCGGTGAACTTGTAGGCGAGCTGCCCAGGGGCGTTCAGCGAGTCCAGTAGCCGGTTGAAGCGGATGTAGACCCGCCCGCAGATGGGCAACGGCTTCGCCCCCACCGCGGTGGGGGCGAAGCCGTTCTCATTCGAGAGGTGACTTTCCTGCGAGGCAGTTCAGCCTTGCCGAACGGTCAGGTCCCGTCGGCGGCCGATTCGCGCAGGCCGTGGGGTGGCCTTCGGCGGGGACGCGGTGGGGACATGAGGGCGGAGGAGGACAGTGAGAGCCGGTGAAGGCCGAACGTCGAGCGATCGCCCACCGCTCCTGTCGCGCGCCGCCACGGGATCGCGAGCCCAGGCAAACGACCGCTCCTGATCCCGCACTCACCCCGGACACCGGAGCCGAGAAGCGGCTGGTCACCCGGACCCGGGAAGGCTACCGCGCCGTCCGGGACCTACTCGCCCGCTCTCTCCGTCTCACGGAACGCCTGGATCCACGGCCGGGTGCGCCGGTTCATCCGATGCCGGGGGTGGCCCTCTCGACGGAACCGTGCGGCAGGTGGATATCGTCTGCCGGACGGGTGGAACAGCGGAGCGCCCGCTGACGGGGGCCGGTGCGTCACACGTGCACCGGGACCGTCCGCCTGAATATCGGTGATGGGGCGTCGGCGGCGGCCTCGATGGATGCGTACGGAGAACTGGGTGACTGGCAAGGCCCTCGGCTGGGCGGAGCAGGAGTTGTCGGGGGAGACGGCCGGGGGGACGGAACCACCGACTGCGGCGCGGCGCAAGCCGCTGCCGCAGACCGGCAAGGCGGTGACCACCCCTGACACCGGGCCGGCCGAGGACGATTCGACGGCGGACGACGCACACCGGCTCCCGGCCGACGAGGGGGCCGCAGCTGACAGTGACACTCCGCCTGCCGACTCATCGGCTGCCCCTGAGGCCGCGCCCGCTGCGTCGAAGACCCGGACGCAGACCGCGTCGGAGGAGCCGAACGGCGCAGCGGGCAGCCCCATGCGGCGTGCCGGGACCACCGGTCCGACGAGTGAGGCGGAACCCGCCGCACCCGCCCGCACGGAACAGCCTGCCAGCCCCGCCAAGGATTCGGCGGATGTCGAGGACTCGGCCGACGCCGAAGAGCCGACCGACGCCGAGGAGCCGGCCGGCACCGAAGACGCGGTTGCCGCCGAAGCCCCGACCAAAGCCGAAGATGCGGCTACTGCCGAGGACTCGGCCGACGCCAAGGACTCGGCCGACGCCGAGGATGCGGCTGCCGCCGCGGACTCGGCCGATGCCAAGGACTCGGCCGACGCCGAGGATGCGGCTGCCGCCGAGGACTCGGCCGATGCCAAGGACTCGGGTGCGTCTGAAGCCAGGGACGGCAGCGCCGAGCTGGCTACCCCGGACGCCGACGCTTCGGCCGAGCGAACGACGCCCGCCACTCCCGGGGCGAGCCCCACGGGAGCGCCGGACGAGCCGGCAGAGGCCACCGTGCGGATCGCCAAGCCCACCGGGTTGCCGACCCGGCCGACGGACACCCCGAAGGCCGCCGATACGCCTGCCAAGAGCGCGCCTGCCGGAGACACGCCCACCAAGAGCGCGCCTGCCGGAGACGCGCCCGCCAAGAGCGCGCCTGCCGGAGACGCGCCCGCCAAGAGCGCGCCTGCCGGAGACACGCCCGCCAAGGAGACGCCGGCCGGGCCGAGGGATCGCACCGAGTCCGCCCAGGCGTCCACCGGTTCCGGCGGCGACACCACGATGAAGCTGCCCGTCCCCCGCAGGCCCGGCGCTGTCCGGGAAGTGGCCGTCGGAGCGGGCACCGGGCGACCCACCGAGCCCGAGCGGACCCGGGAGCAGCCGGTGCCGCCCGTTCCGGCGGAAGAGCCCCTGAAGGTGCTCGCCGAGCTGACGAACACTCCTCCGCCGCCGCAGACCTTCTGGCGCACCGTCCTGCGCCGGGTGAAGATCTGGACCCCGTTGGTCGTGCTGCTGGCGATCGTCTTCTGCGCCGTGCAGATGCTGCGCCCACTGCCGAAGGCGGTACTGGTGATGAGCGGCGCGCCGTCCTACACGTTCGCCGGCGGCCCGTTGGCCCCTGCCTGGCCGAGCGAGGGCGAGGCGGCAGTGGAGGTCGAGGGCGTGGGCAGCCTGGGGACGTACGGCGAGCAGAAGCCGGTGCCGACCGCCAGCATGGCCAAGGTGATGACCGCCTACGTCGTGCTGCACGACCACCCGCTCAAGGGCGATGCCCCCGGCCCGGACATCACCGTGGACGCACAGACGACCAAGGAGTCCAACAACCAGGACGAGTCGAGGGCCGAGGTCGGCGAGGGCCAGCACTTCACCGAGCATCAGATGCTGGAACTGATGCTGATCCCGTCGAGCAACAACATCGCCCGGCTGCTCGGCCGGTGGGATGCGGGGAGCGATGAGGCGTTCGTGAAGAAGATGAACGCCGCCGCCCGGCAGCTCGGCATGAACGACACCACGTACACCGACCCCAGTGGCCTGGATGCCGGCACCCGCAGCACCCCCGTCGACCAGCTCAAGCTGGCCAGTGCCGTGATGCAGGACCCGGTGTTCCGCGCGGTGGTCGCGACCCCGAACACGACCATCGACGGTGTCCCGCGCCGGATCTTCAACAACAACAACGACCTGGTCAACCCGGGCGTCATCGGCATCAAGACCGGGTCGAGCACGCCGGCGGGCGGCAACCTGATGTGGGCCGCGCAGCAGACCGTGGACGGCAGGAAGCAGCTGATCCTGGGCGTTGTGATGGGCCAGCAGAGCGGCTTCTCCCCCGACGCGAGCCTCAACAAGGCGCTGACGGTCAGCCAGAAGCTCATCACCCAGGTGCAGAAGGCCCTGACCTCGGCCACCGTCCTCAGGAAGGGTGAGGCGGTCGGCTACGTCGACGACGGATTGGGCGGCAGGACCCCTGTGGTCGCAGCCGCAGATCTGACGACGGTCGGCTGGCCCGGCATGAAGACGCAGCTGACGCTGTCCGCAGACGCCAAGGGCGTGCCGCGCAGCGCGAAGGCGGGAACCGTGGTGGGCACCCTCACCCTCCGGTCCGGGGCGGTGGCGGGCCCCCAGGTGCCGGTGGCCCTGCAGCACGACCTGAGCGCACCGGGCCTCGGCGCGAAGCTGTCCCGCCTCGGCTGAGGCGCCCGGACCGCCCCGGACGGCGACACCTCCCGCCGCTCGCCGGGTGCGCTGGAGGTCGTTGAACCGGGCGCGCGGCAGACCGGACCCGTGCGGGCGTCATCGGCGCCCGCCCGGGTCCGGACCGTTCCCGTGCCGGCACCGGGGACGACCGCTGACCGGGGACGGCCGTTCAGAAGGTGATGCTGCTCCCCGCGCTGTTGGCCGGCCGTTTGGTGTACGCAACGCCGTGCACCTTGAAGTTCGACGGATCGAGGAGGGTGATCGCACCGCCGTCGGCGCCGAGCCTTAATCCGTCCTGCTCGGCGGAGACCCTGAGGGTGTTTCAACCAATTGCTCGTCAGTCGCCCCGGTGCTGGTCACCATCGGCGGTGGCCAGCACCTTCGCCACCTCTCGGTTCAGTTGGCGGCAGTGGCCTGCTCAGCGGGCGACCCGGTCACCCCCGGTAGGGCGACGCGCCGACGACGACCTGGTGGCCGGTGAGTTCGAAGTCCACCCCGGTCGGCGTGGAACGCGCTGCGGTGAACCCGGTGTTCTGTGGCAGGTTGACCCGCCAGTCGAAGGAGGTCGTGCTGACGTCCGGGACGCTGATGGTGATCTCATCGCCCTGCGCCCTCATGGCCGCGACGGTGTCCAACTGGCGTCCGTCCCAGGTGCCGGTGACGCGGATCCGCGCCTCCTGCCCGGCCGACCCGGGTGCCGGACCGACGGTGAGCTCACCGCCGTGGCCCAGCAGCCGGGTCACCACGCCGGACAGGTCGCGGTACGAGAGCGTCAGGTTGCCGGTGACCAGGTCTGCCTCGGCCCTCCGCGCGGCCAAGGAGGTCACCTTCACGCTGCGCAGGTCGAGGCTGAACTTCTGCACGTTGAGGTAGTCGCCCGACGCGTTCACCGTCGTGCTGAGCGTGAAGTTGCCCGCGGTAAGCGTGACGTGATCCAAATGGCCGTCCGCCGCCTGTGTCAGGAACGGGAAGCCGTGGATCGACACATGTGTGAAACCGTCCGTCGTTCCCCCGCCGTAGTCGTACTTCTGCCGCGCGGCATCAGCCGCAGCCTGCTCCGCGTAGTGCACCGCGATCCGGTCCGCCGCGGTGCACAGCCCAGCCAGTACCACGACCAGGATCGCGAGCACCTTGATCCAGCGCCGCTTCATGTCTTCCCCCCTGATTTAGTGCCGAGTCCCCCCTGGACATCGGCAGCGCCGCCGGCGCGAGCCGGCGGTCCCGCAGCAGGCTAGCCGTGACGATCACGGAGTGACGGATCGGGGCCCCCGCGACATGAATGCGAAGGAGACAGAAGGACCCGACGTGATGTCAAGTCATCTGTGGGAGTGCGGAGATAATTTGCGCCGAAGGCCGATCCACATCAGTTCGAGCGTCGCTCCGGTCCCAAATGCCTTGTCAGCCGCTCTGGCGAAGTCGCGGGCGGTGGATTTGCGGCCCGTTTCTACGGCGGAGATGTAGCTGTCTGAGTACCCGCCCATGCGTTCGCCTAGTTCACCTTGGGTCCAGCCTCGCGCTTCGCGTGAGCTGCGAAGCTGTGCACCGAAAGCTGCCCGTGGAGAAGACCCAAGCTCCGTCCCGGGGTTGGTAGAGGTCCATTCCGCTTGGGACGGGGCACCACCCACTTCGGCCATTCCCAGCCCGGGATGGGCATGGGAAGGGCAATGTGGGTTGCTCGTAACTCCGTGCAACACCAAAACACAGGAGGAACGTTGAGTACCACGACCGATCTCCGCCCCGTCGGGACGACACACTGGTAACCCAACTCGCCGGCTGCGTCGTCCCGCGGCAGGTCCCGACGGACGGCTGTCGCAGTTGCCACGTCGTCATCGACGTTGCGCGGCCTGGTCGTTCGGATGCTCGAAGACCTTCGGGTGTCGCCGGGCATGTCGGTGCTGGAGATCGGCACCGGAACCGGCTACTCCACCGCGCGGCTGACGGACGTTCTCGGCGACGACCGGGTGACGTCTATCGAGGTTGACGCGGACGTTTCCGCGCGGGCGTCCGTAGCGCTCGGCGGGCTCGGCTACTGCCCCGAGCTCGTGACCGGTGACGGGCTCGCCGGACACGCGAAGGGCGCACCGTACGACCGGATCGTTGCCACGTGCGGGGTGCGGACGGTCCCGGCCGAGTGGATCGTGCAGACCCGTCCGGGCGGCGAAATCCTGGTGACCGTGGGCGGTCGGATGAACGCTTCCGAACTGGTCCGGCTCACCGTGGCCGAGGACAGGACGGCAGCCGGGCCGGTGCTCGGGGGTGGCGTCTCGTTCATGTTGGCCCGCCCGCAGATGCCCCCGCGGCTCGGCACGCTGCCCGATCTCGACCAGGGTGAGGCCAGGCCCACAGCTGTCGGTGCTGACGTGCTCGATCGCTGGGCGGCCCGGCTCGTGGCGCAGTTCGCGGCACCGTCCACGCAGTACCTCGCGATGGCCCGTAACGGGCGAACCGAACACGTCCTCGTGGACGTGGACGGCGGGTCGTGGGCCGTGCTCTTCGAAGACGGGGGCCAGTGGCTGGCCCGGCAGGGCGGCCCCGTCCCCCTCTGGGGCTCGGTGGCCGACCAGATCGCCCGGTGGCGCGGCGAACCCACGGGCGAACGGCTGCGGGTGAGTGTCGGCGTCGAGGGGCAGCGGCTCGAGTGGGACTGAGCCCGGAGTGGGCCTACGACCTTGGGAGCGATTGAGGCTGGGTGCCAGCCCGCTGGGTCGGTAGGTGGATGCGTCTGGGATCCTGCTCCTCATGAGCACACCACCAGACGGATTGCCCATCTACCGAGTCTTGACCGGACCGGACGACGCCACGTTCTGCCACCGTGTGAGCGACGCGATCGGTCTCGGCTACGAACTGCACGAAGGCCCCGCCGTCACCTTCAACGGTGAGAGGGTCATCGTCGCCCAGGCGCTGGTCTGGCCGACGCGGTCGCAGGGACGTGGTGAGTAGAGGTGGTCGCGATTGGCCCGTGACGTGGGAAGGGCGGTACGGGTTGGGTGAGTTGTGATGTTCACCCGGGCCCGTGCGGCCTGTTCCCATCCTGCCCTGTCCGGGGTCTCCCGGGCACACTTCGGCGAGTTGCTCGAAGAACTTTTGGGCCTCGGGTCTCCCTCAAGCTGACGCTCCATCGGATCCTCGTCCATATGGTCGCCGAGACCGATCGGCACGTCGGTCATGCCGACATCGTCCGGGAACTCGTCGACGGGGCCGTGGGCTTGCGGGACGGGAGCGACAACATGGCGCCCGGCGACCCCGCCAGGTGGGCTACCGGAGCCGGCTGGAGCGTGCGGCCGAGGAGGCTAACCGGGGAGCCGGGCCAGGTGTGATCGTTGAGACCCCACCTGACCGGGCCTGACGCCGTTCGTCCCGGCTGTCAACCGGTGGTGAGCACCATCCGGAAGCGGGCGGCGCCGGAGAGCATCTTCTGGTAAGCCTCGTCGGCCTGGTCCAGCGGTCTGGTCTCGATCATCGGGTGGATGTCGTGCAGGGCGCTGAAGGCCATGGTGTCCTGTACGTCCTGGGCGGTGCCGGAGGCGTGGCCGCGGACGGTCCTGGCACGCATGATCAGCTGGGCCGGGTTGATGCCCAGCGGGTCGGCAGTCGCGCCGATGACCACCAGCTCGCCGCGGTGGGCCAGTCCGTCCACGGTCGCGGTGATGGCGTCGGAGTTGGCGGCGGTGGCCAGCACGACCTTGGCGCCGCCGAGGGACTGCAGGGCGTCCGCGACGGACGTGTCCGCGGTGCTGTCGACGTAGTGGTGTGCGCCGAGCTGCTTGGCGAAGTCGGCCTTGCCGGCGCCGCGGGCGATGGCCACGGTCTCGAAGCCCATGGCAACCGCGAAGCGTACGCCCAGGTGGCCCAGGCCACCGAGGCCGAGTACTGCGACCAGGTCGCCCGGGCGGGCCGGGCTGCGGCGCAGTCCGTTGAACGTGGTCACGCCCGCGCAGGCCATGGGGCCGGCGTCGGTGGCCGCCAGCCCGTCGGGAATCCGGGCCAGGGAGTCCACGGGGGCGATCACCTTCTCCGCGAAGCCGCCGTCGTAGGTCCAGCCGGGGACCTTCAGGTTCTCGCACACGATGAAGTCGCCCTGGCGGCAGGGGGCACATCGATGGCAGCTGCCGCCGAACCAGCCCACCGCGACCCGGTCGCCCACCTGCCAGCGCTCCTGCGTCCCCTCGCCCAGCTCCTCGATGTGCCCGGCGATCTCATGCCCGGGGACCACTGGGAACCGGACGCCCGGCAGCGCCGCGTTGACGAACATGGCGTCGCTGTGGCAGACCCCGCAGGCCTCCACTGCGATCCGTACCTGGTGACGGCCGGGCTGTGGTACTTCCCGCTCGACGATCTCGAACGACTGGCCGACGGCGGCCACCTGTGCGGCTCGATAGGTGCTCATGCTCACTCCCCGGTGCTGGAACTACGCCTCCCAGCACCAGCACACCAGCCCCGGCCCGATCCCGCGCGTTGCGGCCGGCGGGATGGGGCCGGGCCTTCGTGCATGTCGGGCCATCGGCTGCTCACTGAATGGAGCATGGAGGTGGCTGTCCGTGAACGGGAACGCCGCTCCGCCGGTCAGGAGGTGGTCACCCAGATGGTCCAGTGGTCCCGCTCGTGGATCGGCCCCCGGGGCAGCCGGGCCGTGATGTGGTAGGCCAGCTCGGCCAGTTGGGCGTCGGTCAGCTCGTGCAGGATCGACCGGCCGGTGCGGGCCAGCAGGTCGGTTCCGACCTCCTCAGGTCCGGCGTACTCCCGGCGGAGTTCGGCCAGTTCCAGCGAACGGATGTCCCCGAAGCCGGCGGTCCGCATCGCCTCCTCCACCGCAGGTGCGGACGGGCGGCGCGCGGCCTCGATCCCCAGCAGGCCGGGGAAGCACTCGAAGAACCATCCGCGCAGGTGGTCGGCCGACCCGGGGCGGCGGACGTCCTCGATCGTCCGGTCCTGCACGATCAGCGTCCCGCCTGGCGCGAGCATCCGGCGGGCCTCCCGGAAGGCAGCCGGAAGATCGTCCAGATGGTGCACCAGGGCCCGTTCGAAGACGATATCCACGCTGCTGTCGGGCAGGCCGGTCTCCTCCGCCCTGCCCTGGCGGAACGTCAGGTCCGCCAGTCCGACGCAGTGCTCGCGCGCGGCCGAGATCATCGCGGCCGAGAAGTCCACCCCCACAACGGACTTGGCGCCGAGGTCCAGCCAGGCCGCGCAGTAGACCCCGCCGCCGCACCCGATGTCGGCCACCCGCCGCCCCTCAGGAGCCACGGTGGAGCGGATCGCCGCCGCCCAGTCCGCTCCGGCTCGCCGGCGGGTGTAGGTCAGGCGGTTGTGCTCGCTGTGGAAGTCGATGGGCATGTGTGCTCCTGTGCGGCGCCTCGGCCCGTATATCTTGATGTCAAGATATGCCTCAAGATCGGCTGACCGCCACCGAGTCGGCGTTCATCAGGGCATGATGACGACCCGAAGGCCGCCGAGGCCGGACTGCTCGCCTGGGCCGAAGCCCTCGGGCGGCTGGCTGCCGCCTCGGTGCCCCGGCGGGCCGAACTCGCCGATCTCCAGGCCCGGTTCGGCCGCGGCCTGCCGTCCTGGGCGGAGGATCCGTGGTTCGAGCGGAACGCCGCGGACCTGCTCACCCTCCTCGACCGGGTCGGCAGCCCGGTACCGTCGGGGCTGGCAGCGGAGTCGGCGCGGCTCGACACCGCCGTCCGAGGCGGCCACCCGCAGGCGTTCAACCCGGGCGACACCTGCCCGGACAACAACCGTCCGGTCGGTGGACCACTCGACTGTTAAGGATCTGTGCGTCTGCGTGGCTCGCATCGACCAGGCCGAGCGCGACCTGTCCGAGCGTGGACTCATGGTCACCGCCGAGCGCGGCACCGTGAAGAATGGGGCCGCCACCATCGCAGCACAGTACCGGTCCCAACTCGCTCGCTATATCCGAGTGTTGGGATTGTCGCCGAGCGCTCGCGTAGCCATTGCGCCACCGGAGCCGAATGATTCCGATATCTGGGATTAGCGGTCTCATCAGGTGATGGCGGCCGATCAATAATCGGAATTGCAAGGGCCCCGTCCTGCTCTCCCTCAACGGGAGCCAGGGCGGGGCCTTTCTGCATTTGGGGAGATCGCTCCGGCGTCAATGCAGAGCGCAGGCGCTCACTGCCGTCAGCGCGGGGCCGCCGGGAGGTGAGCGGCCGAACGCTTGGCCGCATCATGCGCACGGAATCCGAAGCTGATGAGAATGACGCGTTCTCCAGTGCCGAGGGGCGTCCTTCCGTGCGGGGTGGTCGCACCATCGAACACCACGCACTCTCCCGCAGCGAGATCGCACGCACGGTAGCCGTCAGCACCGATGAAGACAGTAGCGCTCACGGTAGAGGCTACGGCGGGGCGATCGTGTTTGAGGCACAGGATCAGATTGGCCTCACCGAACCCGAATTCGTCCACGTGGAAGTCGAGGAACTGCCTCTCTTCCAGATAGGCGATGTAGACACCGTTGTGCGGCTGCTCGACCTCCAGGCCGGTGGATCGTGCGACGACTGCGGCGAGATCAGCTTGCCCGGCGAAGCGGTTCGCGGCGTCGCCAACGGCCGCGTTCCACTTGCCGTTGTGAAGGTATCCGTTGGCGGTCAAGGCGTCTTCGGCCTCCTGCGCCATGGCGGTGATCAGCTCGACCGGGAACGGCTGGTCGCGCAGGTGGCGCGGGTGTACTCGCTGGTGTGCCGTCAGCCCGCGCACGGCGCTCCGGATGGCGGGGAAGTCTTCTGCCCACCGATCCGGGCTCCGGGCCGTGGTGTGGGACTGGAGCCACGAGGTCCACTGACCGCTCCATTGGCGAGACGCGGTGTCGTTCGCCGCCGATGCGGCGGCTTGGTCGATCAGTACTTCCACCCGTGAGAGTGCTGCCTGAGTGGACCCGATCAGCTCGGTGTCTCCCTTGGCGATCCGCAGCCGCAGCGCTTCCCGGAGAAGGGCCTCGGCGCCCGCGAGGTCACCGCGCTCCATCAGGTGCTTGCCGGTGTGCTGGAGCGCGAAGTCCACGAGTTCCGGGTGCTGGCTACGTGCGGTGCCCAGGGCGCTGCGGTATAGCGCGTCCGCAGTACGCACGTCACCGGCGTAGCGGTGGGCGTCGCCGAGGTTGAGCCCGGTGGCGATGACCGCCCGGGTGTTGCCGCTCGCTGCGGCCAGGTCGAGCGACTGCCGCAGGAAGGTGCGGGCTTCCTCGTGCTGGCCCAAGCACATCTGACCGACACCGATCCATCTGGTCAGGACCCGGGCGCGAGCGGGGTCGGCCCCCTCGGGCAAGGCCCGTAGTTCCCCCAGGAGTTGGCCGACCGCAGTAGTCAGCTCGCCCCGGTCGGTGGGGACCATCCGCAGGCCGGCGTCTTGTGTGATGAGGTGCTGGAGCACCGGACCTCCTCGTTCGGTTCTGCTCAGCGTGGCACTACAGCCGGTCGGTCTGCTGGCGCAGGTCGGCCAGCAGCTCGACCCCGTGCGGGGAGAAGTGCGCAGTCAGAAGTTCGAGTTCGCGCATGAGGTAGCGGACGGCGGGCAGGCCCTCGTCGTACGCGGCTTGGAAGCATGCGCGTTCGTTGGCGGTCAGGTCGTCGTGGTCCAGTTCGGTGCGGCGGAACCTCAGCAACTGGTTGTAGACACAGGTCGCGTGGAAGGCCCGGTCCACCTCCCAGAACTGGTTGCGCGCGACACCCTGACCAGCTCGCCACCTGATCTCGATCTTCGGGGAGTCCTGGGACGAGTACCCGTCAGCGAAGACCTGGTGCTGGAGGACGTGGAAGCTGATCGACTGGTGCGTCCCCTCGTGCAGCAGGTTCTCCGCCAGGAATCGCGGGGACGGCTCCGGACTGACCGTGTTCGGCGGGATGTGGTGCCGGGCCTTGTCGGAAAACACGATGATGTACGGGAGCGCTGGGTCGCTGGAGCTGGTCAGCGAAGAAGCGCGGATGCCGGGCTTGAGACCGACCCACAGCAACCCACGGACGAATTCACGCACGCGATCGAATCCCTCGGGGTGGACCAGCGACAGGCGGTCCAGCGCCCCGGCCAGCGCCGCGCGGCGGTCGTCGGTGTGCTCGGCGATCTCGTAGTTCGTCAGGTTGATCTCGTTGGCGATCTCGGCGGGAAGCCCGGCGTCGAACCAGTCGAAGTTGGCTCCGGCCACGGTCACGTTCTCGCTGCGCAGGGAGCGGGCGTGCTGCGCGTAGGGGGTGCCGGACTTGATGAGGCGTTCCATCAGGGCGAACGGCAGGGCGCTTTCAGCGCCCTCCTCACGCAGGCGGAGCAGTTCCGGGTCCTTCCGGCCGAGGTCGAAGAAGGAGCCGGCCGGGACGCGGGTGGCGATGGTGGTGTTCACTGCGGACTCTCCTTGCTTGGGGCTGTGTGGCGATGCCGCGCGGCGGGTCGGCTCGGATGGCCACCCGGGCCGACCCGCCATGCCGTCAACTAACTGGCATCAGTGAGGACTTGCTGTCAGACCTCGGTGGCCAGCGGCGCGAAGTCGCCGTCCGGCACCGAGTGGTCCAGGCGCCGCGTCAGGGACTCGACGCCCTCCGGCGCGAAGTCGCCGTCCGGCACCGAGTGGTCCAGGCGCCGCGTCAGGTCGCTGACCTTGATGTTGTCGGGCATAGCCCTGCTCCTTCCATGGGAACTGCTGCGGATTGGTGCGCCTCCCCGAGGCCCGGGGAGGGTCTGCGGACCGCTGGCGGGTTTACCGCGTGGCTTGCGGCAGGTGTCGCCGCTGCCGCGTCAGTCGGGAACCCCTGGCCTGTCGGTGCAATCAGTGAACAGCCAGTCACGCTCCGGGGGTACGGTGTGAGGACACCGATCCCGTTCAACCCGTTCAAGATCGCAATTAGGGGCGACAGTTGACGGACACTAAGGCACCAAACGAGGCACTGGCCCGTGCCATCGCGGAGGCCGGATGCACGTACCAGGCGCTGGCGACGACAGTGCGTGTGGTCGCCTTCGAGGCGGGGGAGCACCTGGCAACGGCGCCCTCGGCCATCGCTCACTGGGTGGCCGGCGGCACCCCCACGGGGCGCACGCCGCAGTACCTCGCCGAGGCCCTGACTCGGAGGACGCGTCGCAAGGTGACCGTGGCGGAGATCGGATTAGGGTCGGAGGCGATCGGGGAGGTTATGAGTGCCGACCCGCTGGCCACCGCCGCCGACCTCGGGAGAGCCGTGATGCAGTCCCGCCGTGACTTCCTCGCCAGTGCGTTCGCCACCGCCGCTGTAGCGCTGCCGCTGACTTACGATCACCAAGCGGTCGCCGCCACCCTGCGGGCGGGAAGGACCGGCGGCCGGGTGGGCGTCGGCGAAGTGGCCACCGTCCGGCACATCACCAGCGTGTTCACTGCCGCTGACGAGCGTCTTGGCGGTGGGCACGGGCTGAGTGCGGTGACCACCTACCTGACTGACACGGTGGTGCCGATGCTCCAAGCCGTGTATCCCTCCGAGGCGATTCGCCGGAGCGCCTACGGCGTGGCGGCCGAACTGTCGTACCTCGCCGCGTGGAAGTATCACGACCTCGGCCGGGAGGGCGCCGCACAGCGGTACTACCTTCTCGGCTACCAACTCGCCTGCGAGAGCGATCCGACAGGACACGGAGCCTGGATGATGCGTGCCCTCGCCCATCAGGCCCTCAACCTTAAGCAGCCGGAGTTCTGCGTCGAACTGGCGGAGGAGTCCCTACGGCGAGCGCGCGGGAAGGTGGACCCGCAGACCGAGGCCCTGTTGCTGATCACGAGCGCCAGGGCGTACGGGGCCACTGGGGACGGACAGAAGGCCGCAGCGGCGCTTCTCGCGGCCGAGGACGCCATGCTCAACACTGCGACGCCCCCGGCGTCCTTTACGGCGGCCACCGGGCCGGTAGCGGCGACCGTCGCGTCTCACACCGCAAAGACTCTGGCTGAGCTGAAAGACCACCAGGCGGCCGAACGCCACCACCGAGCCGCCCTCGCGGGTCGTGACCCCGAGGCGTTCCGGCGCATTCACGCCCTGACGCTCGGGAACCTGGCCCGGTCAGTCGCCGCCCAGCGCCGCCACGACGAAGCTGTGGGGATCTGGGGTCAGTCCCTGGATTTCATGGATGGCGTCGTCTCGGACCGGCACAAGAAGGACCTTCACAAGGTCCGTACCACGATGGCGAGTTGGGCCCGGCGTGGCATTCCCGGCGCCGCAGACCTCGGGCAGCGCGCCGCCGAACTCGTCCGAGCCTGACCCGCGCCCCTCTGGCCCCGTCCTGCTGGTGAACTCCGGTGGGGCGGGGCCTAGTTGCTGCTGCGCTCGCTCAGGTGAGTGACGAAGCTCCCCATGCCGGTACGGGTGACCACCAAGCGGTCAGCCCGAAGGGCGGCAACCGCCTTGCGAACCGTTTTGCGGTCCACGCCGAATTCCTCGGTCAACTCGACCTCGGACAGCTTGTCGTCCGGGCGTAGCTCGCCGGTTGCGATTCGCTCCGTGACGACCTCGGCAATCTGTTCCCACTTCGAGCGGGCGGGGCTGAACTCAAACACCCCCCGACCGTAGTCCGGAAGGCCAGCCAGGCATAGCCAGGGATAACCATGGACAGGTATGGACAGGCTCGCTACCGTCGCAACGAAAGAACCCCCGGAAGCCGATTAAGGCCCGGCCGCCGGGGGTGTAACCGCCGACAGCCCGAGGAGCTGCCAGCAATGCGAAACCTTATCCTTTCCGCCCTACTTCGTGCCCTCCGCCTTGTCCTTCCAGCACGAGGCCAGCACCGGGCCACACTCGCCCCCACGCCGCCCGCTCCGGCACCCGTACCCGAGCCCCCTTGCCCCACTCGGCGCGAACCGTGGACGGCACCGGAAAGCCTGTTCATGGGCCCGCTGGTCCGCCCGTACATCGACCACAGCGCATGGCTCGCCGAGCTGAACGAGATGCAGCGACAGCGTGAACGGCGTGAAGCACTCCGCGCGGTCGTGCTGGGGCTCCCCGATCCCGGATACACCTACCCGGGCGCGCACGCCCTCGGGGAGGTGGCGTGATGGCCAAGCCCTACATCAGGGAGCAGCCGGACGGCACCCGCAGGGGCAACACGCGGGGCCTGCTGAGGTGCGAGCGGCAGGGGTGGCAAATCCTCGCCGGAGACCGCTACACGGTCCGCCATGACCCCCGCACGCCGCACGACTGCCGACCATGGACTGACGGAGTAACGCGATTCGGGTCGCGTGACTGCTGGGCGGTCCCGCACCACCGCCAGACAGCAAAACGCCCCGCTCGGCCAAGTGCCGTGCGGGGCTCTGTCGTTGGTGCTGACCTGCGGCTATGCTGCACAGAACTGGTAGTCACGTGTGTTGGGGTCCGCCAGGACGTCCCACTCGATGTCGCCGCCGCGCTCGCGGATCAGCGTGGCCCCGAGGGCGAGGAGTTCGGCGGTGTCGCCGAAGACGTCCAGGTGCATGCGGTTCTTGACGGCCTTGGGCTCCGTGACCGGGTTGACCCAGATCAGCGGGCCCGCGCCGGCCGGATCCTCGATCGGGACGGAGTCGGAGGGCTGGTGGCTGCAGGGGCGGCGGACGTAGCCGATGGCGGTGCACCACCAGTCGGCGAGCGCCTGGTGGTCGTTGGCGCCCAGGCACAGATCCTTGAAGCGGGCGGTCATGACGGCGAACCTCCGAAGAGCTGATCATCGGTCAGGGCAAGAGTGCAGTACCTCCTGGAACGAGACGAAACCCCGCCCCTGGCAGCGGTTTCCAGGGACGGGGCTTCGGATGTGGGCCGGCTCAGCCGGCGTCGGCGGCCGGCTTGGCGCCGCGCTTCTCCAGCGAAGCGAGGTAGGCGTTGTAGGCGGCCAGCTCGGCGTCGCCGTCGCGGTCGGCGGCCCGGTCGCGGCGGCGTGCCTGCCGCTCCTCGGACTTGGCCCACTGCAGGGTCAGCGCGATCAGCACGATCGCGGTCGGGATCTCACCGAAGGCCCAGGTGATGCCGCCCGCGAGCTTCTGGTCGGAGAGCAGGTCGGTGCCGGCCGGGGCGCCCTCGGCGGTGAAGGTGGTCACCAGCGGGTGGCCGGCCATCATCACCGCCACGCCGAAGAAGGCGTGGAACGGCATCCCCATGAACAGCTCGATGATCCGAATCACGAAGCCGGGGCGGTGCGGCCCCGGGTCCACGCCCATGATCGGCCAGAAGAAGAACATCCCGACCGCCAGGAAGTGCAGCATCATCGCGATGTGCCCGAGCTGGTACTGCATCAGGTAGTCGAAGAGCGGGGTGAAGTACAGGCCGTAGAGGCTGGCGATGAACATCGGGATGGTGAACGCCGGGTGCGAGACCACTTGGATGTACCGGCTGTGCAGCAGTGCCACCAGCAGTTCGCGCGGCCCCCGCCCGCTGCCCTTGCGGGCCGGGCGCAGCGAGCGGAGCGCCAGCGTGATCGGCCCGCCCAGCAGCAGCAGGATGGGGGAGAGCATGGAGAGCACCATGTGCTGGATCATGTGTGCGCTGAACAGCACCATGCCGTAGTCGTTCAGCCCGGTGTTGGTGACCAGCAGGATGGAGCCGATGCCGGCCGTCCATGCGGCGGTGCGGCCGATCGGCCAGCGGTCCCCGCGCCGGGCCAGCCGGACCACGCCGGCGACGTACAGCGCGATCGCCAGCAGCCCGCCGATCAGGAAGGGCCAGTCCGGCGACCAGCTCAGCACGTTGTCGAGGTTGAACGGCCCCGGCGTGCCCATGCCACCGTGGTGATGGTGCATCCCTGCCATGCCGTCGCCCATCGGCGCGTCCCGCTTTCCCTCGTTCGTCCGGCCGTGCCGGCCTGATCGAGGTCCGGTTCGTCCGATTTCTTCGGCCTCTAGCCTAGGCGGGCCTTACGCCCCGCCCGCAGTCGACCCCCGTCCGGGTGGTCCGGGCTACCTCCCGGGTGGTCCGGACCGCCGATCGGGGACGATCGCCCGCAGGAGGGTGCGCCCACCTGGCGCGGGCGCACCCCGGAAGCCGCTCAGCCGCTCAGCCGCCGGCCGGGCGCGCCTGCCCGGGCAGCGCCCGGGCCCGGCCCCAGGCCCAGCGCAGCAGTCCCGCCGCCAGGACCAGTGCCCACAGCACCGCGATGCCGACCTGGGACGGAGCCGTGCCGCGCAGCGCCGTCGCGAACGGCACGGTCAGCACCAGCACCGCCACCGCCGGGCCGGCCGCGTACCAGGCCGCGAACACCGCCGGGCCCGTCCCGCCGCCGGCCCCCTGCTTGGGCGAGTACATGAGGTCCTGGCGGATGGCGCCGCGGCAGGCGTTCACCAGCCCGGCCCCGACCAGGGCCGGCGCCACGGCGGGCGCCAGCCAGACCGCCGCTGTGCCACCGGACAGGAGCAGTACCAGCGAGCAGGCCAGCCCCAGCAGGACGCCGAGCAGCGTCGGCACGACCGCGTGCCGCAGCATCAGCCCGGACACGGGGTACGGGGACCAGGAGGCCCGGCGGATGTCGTCCGTCTCGACCCGGGCGGGTTCGAGCAGCTGGGCGATGGCGAGGTAACCGAAGACCAGGGCCGCCGCCGTGGCCGCCAGGGAGGGTACGCCGCGCAGCCCGTGAGCGAGTACGGCGCACAGCAGCGCCGGCACCGTGAGCACCACGGTACGGCCCAGCCGGGCGGGGGAGCGCAGCAGAGCGAGGGCATCCCGCCAGGGGACCACCAGCCAGGGGCGGCGCGGCACGGGCAGCCGGACCCGAAGCCGCCGGCTGCCGCCCGAGGCCTCGGTCACCGCCAGCCGTGCGGCGCGCAGCTCGACCGTCCGCAGCGCGGCCAGCACCCCGGCCGCGGCCCGGGCCCGCTCCCGCAGCCGGTGCAGCGGTACGGTCGCGGCGGCCCGGTCGGCGAGCACCAGGCAGGCCACCGTGGGTACGACCAGCAGCCCGGCGGCCACCCAGGCGCCGGGTACCGCGGCCCGGGTCGGCGCCAGCGCGGCGATTCCGGCCCAGCCCCACGGACCCGACCAGAGCTCCACCCGCTCCAGCCAGCCGACCCGGTGACCGGCGGCGGCCAGCGCGCTCTGCGTGCCGAGCGCCACCACCAGCACCGTCGCGTACGGAGTGAGCCGCCGCGCCCAGCGCGCCGCCCGGTCGCTGCGCTCCACCAGCAGCCCGGCGCAGGTGGCCAGCAGCGGCAGGCAGGCCCCGCCGACCAGGCACCAGCCGAGCGCGGCGGGCAGGGGCACCCGGGCGGTCAGCCCCAGCGCGACCGTGCCCCCGCAGGCCGTCACCAGTCCCGGGAAGAGGGCCAGGGCGCAGGACAGCCAGAACCACGGCCGGAGCACCGGGCGGGGGCGGACCGGGTGGGCGAGCAGCCAGTCGGCCGTCGCCCGGGGCGGGACGACGGGCCCCCGCCAGAGCCCGTCGCGGACCAGCAGTAGGACGGTGGCGAGCCCGACCGCGGCGATGCCGCTGGGCATGGCGGCGAGCAGGGCGGGGCCGTGGGCGGTGTAGTCGGTGCCCATCGAGGCCTGGATGAACATGCCGAGGCTGGGGATGGCGCCCCAGACGACCAGGACCAGCAGCACGCAGTAGAGCGCGTAGCCGATCTGGCCGGCCCGGCGGCGGCGGTGCGGCGCACGCATCTCGCGCAGCAGCGCCAGCGTCTCGTCGGTCCAGTCGTCGTCGGCGGTCCCCTCGGCGGGGGTGTCGTACGCCGGTTCGTCGAGCGGCTCCACCACGGCCAGGTCGGAGCCGCTCACCGGGCGCTCGCCGAGTCCGAGCCGAGGCTCTCCAGGACCTTGCCGGGCGGGCCCTGGGAGACGATCCGGCCGTCCTCGAGCACCACCACCCGGTCGGCGATCTCCCGCGCGAGGTCGGTGTGGTGGGTGACCAGCAGTACCGCCACGCCGTCCGCGAGCTCGGCCCGCAACAGTTCGGCGAGCCGCCGGCGGGCCTCCGGGTCCAGCCGCTGCTCCGGCTCGTCCAGCAGCAGCAGGTCGCGCGGCCGGACCAGGGCGCAGGCCAGTAGCAGCGCCTGCATCTGGCCGGAGGAGAGTGCCGAGGGCAGGGCGTCGGCCCGCTCGGTGAGCAGTCGGTCAGCCAGTACCTGCTCCACCCACTCCCGGGCGTCGGCCACCCCGTGGGCGGCCGCGACCAGCAGCAGGTGCTCGCGCACCGTGAGGTCCGGGTAGCAGGCGACCGTGTCGCCGACCATGGCGACCCGGGCCCGGATCCGGGGATCGTTCTCGTCCATCGCGAGCCCGTCGAAGCGGACCGTGCCCTTGGTCGGCAGGTCGCGCCCGGCCGCGATCCGCAGCAGGGTGGACTTGCCCGAGCCGTTGTGGCCGAGCAGCGCGACGCATTCGCCGGCCGCCAGCGCCAGGTCGACGGGGTGCAGTACCTCCCGCTCGCCGTAGGAGCGGCGCACTCCGGTCAGTTGGAGCAGCGGCTTTTGCGCCCGGGCGCGCGGTTCAGCGGGGATCTCGGCCATGGGGGGCGCAGCCTTTCGACGTGGACGTCCGATCACACTATCGGCCGTCCGTCCGCCGCCCGGAGGCCCACCTCGCCTCGGGACGGCTCCGGAACCGTCCGGCCGTCCGTGTTCCGCCGTCGAGACACGACCGGGACCGGTTCCGACGCATGACCGTGACCGCTGCCCGCACCCGTGCGGGCCCGCTCAGCGGCGGTGCACCAGCAGGCTCTGCGCGGAGCGGGCGACCGGGCCGTGCTCGTCGAGGAGCGTGGCGCATCGTGTGCGGGCAGCCTAGCAGGCGCCGATCACCTGTCCGCCGTCTAGCCGGACAGCTGATGGCCCGTCAATCCGCCCTTGGATGTGCCGAATTGCGCGCGCGGTCACGGTGACGGCCGGCCACCCTCTCCGTCTCGGGAGGGCGGCCGGCCGTCTCGGCTGTCGCACGGGTCAGATGACGGTCTCGGCCTCGATGTAGCGGTGGGCCGGGACGGTCTTCAGCTCGGCGACCGCGTCGGCCAGCGGGACCAGCCTGATCTCGGTGCCCTGCAGCGCGGTGATGTGCCCGAAGGCGCCCTTGTGCGCGGCCTCGACGGCGTGCCAGCCGAAGCGGGTTGCGAGCACCCGGTCGTACGCGGTCGGGGTGCCGCCGCGCTGGGTGTGGCCGAGGATCACCGGGCGGGCCTCCTTGCCCAGGCGGTGCTCCAGCTCGCGGGAGAGCTGGGTGGCGATGCCGGTGAAGCGCTCGTGGCCGTAGATGTCCTTGGAGCCCTCCTCCCAGTGCATGGTGCCGGGCTCGGGCTTGGCGCCCTCGGCGCAGACCACGATGGCGAACTTCTTCTGCCGGTCGAAGCGTTCGCGCACCACCTCGGTCAGCCTGTCGATGTGGAACGGGCGCTCCGGGACCACGATGGCATGCGCACCGGCGGCCATGCCGGCGTTGAGCGCGATCCAGCCGGTGTGGCGGCCCATCACCTCGACCACCATGACGCGCTGGTGCGACTCGGCGGTGGTCTTCAGCCGGTCCAGCGCCTCGGTGGCGACCGAGACGGCGGTGTCGAAGCCGAAGGTGACGTCGGTGCAGGCGATGTCGTTGTCGATGGTCTTCGGCACGCCGACCACGGGCAGGCCGGCGTCGCTCATCAGCTTGGCGGCCTTCAGGGTGCCCTCGCCGCCGATCGGGATGATCGCGTCGATGCCGAGGTCGCGGCAGTACCGCTTGGCGCGTTCCACGCCGTCCCGCAGGTGGCTCGGCTGGACCCGCGAGGAGCCCAGGATGGTGCCGCCCTGGGCGAGGATGCCGCCCACCGAGTCGAGGGTCAGCGGGCGGTGGACTCCTTCGAGCAGTCCGCGCCAGCCGTCCTGGAAGCCGATGATCTCGTCGCCGTGATCGACCACCCCCCGATGGACCACGGAACGGATCACGGCGTTCAGGCCGGGGCAGTCACCGCCGCTGGTGAGCACTCCAATACGCATTGCTTTGCAACTCCCCTGGGGGCATCTCCCAGCCGCCAGGCTGGGGGAAGAACCGGACGGCCGGACTACCACCCGAATCGGACACAATCGGTCGAATCGGGTTAGAGGGCAGCATACGGTTCCTGCGTCCGGCCGGGCAGGCGCCGATGCGGGAGCGGCGCCGTCGGCGCACCCGCGGAGAACTGCGCTGGGCACCGAGGAGGGTTGCGCCCAGAAGACTGTATGAAGAGCCGAACAGCGGGGGCTCGATGTCGTACGGCTGCATTGTCGTACATATGGCGGCGGGGGGGGGGGGGGGGGGGGGGGGGGGGGGGGGGGGGGGGGGGGGGAGGGAGGAGGGGGGGGGGGGGGGGGGGGGGGGGGGGGGGGGGGGGGGGGGGGGGGGGGGGGGGGGGGACGT